>DGSP01000047.1:87734-91193 GCA_002393555.1 Prevotellaceae bacterium UBA4359 | reverse complement strand
GAACCAGAGCCTTAAACCATGTGGCAGCCTAAGGAGATTTTAGCATCAATGGCACTCATCGTTGCATCGGTGCTGGCCGTATGGGGCATGCTCCTACCACCTGTGGGAGATGTGGAGCAAAACTTGCTCATCCTCGTTGCTCAGTTCCTTGTGTTTGCTGCCACATTGTTAGGCATTGGCAGTACCTTTGAAAGGTTTCTGCTACGGATGCAGGGAAAGATTGTGTTTAGTGAAGAAAGGAAGTCGTGATGACTCCCTCTCTTTTCGTTGGTTAAAAGGTCAGAAAGTCAGAAAGTCAGAAAGTCAGATGGTCATTTTTTTTGCCAACGCTTCTTTATGTTGAACACCTTGCAGATAAGCATCATGACGTTCAAAAAGTTTCTCCATATTCACTATACTATTTATCGGTTTGCGTTCTACACAAAGAACACTTTTAATATCAATGTGTTTTGTATAAAGAACACTTTTAATGCCGATGTGTTCTCCAAAAGAACACCCTTCTATTTGCAAAGGTGATGTCTTTTTCTTTCTCATCCAAGAAAAAAGGGCAAGAGAATCTCATTTTTTTCACACCTTTGCAATTTTTCGTTTCTCAGTATCGTATATATAAATAGAAGACCTCGAAAAATGGTGACAGATATAGAGACGAATATGATAGAGGGACTGAAGGAAGGCAGTCCCAAGGCTCAGCAGATGATGGTTGAGAGATATGGCAGACATGTCTTCAACCAAGTGGTGAGGCTGTTGCCGAGTGTGGAGGATGCCGAGGAGGTGTATCAGGATGTGTTTCTGAAGGTCTTTCTAAATATAAATAGGTATGAGGAGGGGAAGGCATCGCTCAAGACGTGGGTGTCACGCATCGCCTACAACGAGTCCATCACTTGGCTGCGGCACAAGCGGCAGCAGATGATTTACTTTGAAGATGAAGACGGAGAGGCGGAGAGGCTGTCGGAGACGGAGGTGGAAGCGACCTTGGGGCATCCTGACCCTGAGACGGTGCAACTGCTACGGGCTGCCTTGAAACATCTGCCACCTGAGGAACGGAGCCTCATCACGATGTTCTACTATGAGGAGATGAGCGTGAAGGACATCGCCTACGTGACCGACTCCCCACCGAACACCATCGGCTCGAAACTGTTCCGAACGAGAAAGAAACTTTGTAAAATCATTCAAATGCTCCAATCATGAAAGAAGACTATATCGACACATTACGCCAACAGGACACGAACCTTCGTGATGCCATCAGGCTGGAGGAAGAGGCTTTGCCACCAATGCCAGCCGACCTCAACGCACGACTGATGAAGCGCGTGGAGGAAGAACGGGCGAAAGTAATCGCGAAAAAAAGACGTACTCGTGTTCTTTGGCCCTTGGTGGCAGCGGCATGTGTGGCTGCCTTGATAGCCGTCTTCCTCACCCCACCGAAGGGAACGGAAAGACCCTCTACACAGCCCTCCTCCATGATGGGGAAGGAGAAGACAATGCCAGAGACGGGGGTGGCTCAAGTGGAAACGCCACAGATAGTCCCCACTCCATCGGAGGAGAAGGTCGTTGAGCAGCCCAAGGTGAAACGACCTGTAGTGAAACCTACCCAACCGCTCTTGGCGCAGGAAAAGCCAGTCGAGAAGGACATGGCGACAGAGGAAGCGACTACAGAACCCATCGTAGAGAATACTGCCGCAGAACCTCCTCACACAGAGATGGCTACCGTGACCCTCACCGAGCGCGACATCCCCATCACTCGCCCCGAGAACTACCATTACACTCCAGAGGAAATTGCCCTGTTGAAGAAGCAAGCCAACGAGGCTTACCTGAAATGGGTGGAGTTGGAACTGGAGATTTCAAAATACACATTGGAAAAAATGGCACAGAAATAAAAAAAACAAGAACAATATGAAACGCTTATTCACTTTGCTGCTCATCGCATGCAGCATCCTCACAACCATTCATGCCCAACAGCGGGCAAAGGGTCAGCAGACCACACCCATCCACGTCAAGACGCTGTTCGACAACATCATCAAGAACTGGGGAGATTCAGCCGGAGAGGTTTATTCGGTCAACAAAAACCCCAACACCAATCTGATTGAGTCAAGTGTCAGAATCACTTGGTTTGTAGCCGACAACCCCCAATTTGCGGCGGCAGGACAAAAGTCGCTAAATCTCAACAGCATCAGCGAAGCATTCAAGAAGGATGAGCCAACCTCTTATCAGTTGCTCCATCTGTCACCCGGCAATAACGAATCGTTCTCGCTGAGGGCTGTTGATGGAAACGGAAAGGAGAAGAGTTACCTCGTCAGAGGTTTGAACAAAGAGGAAATGTGGCTGCTCTGCACAAAGAACTCCGAGAACCCTCAACTGCGAGACGCATACGCCATCAAATGGACACTCTCCGACGATTTTAGCAAGATTGTTGGTGCTGTCTATCAGATTACCTCCCTGCGTCCCGACATCTACGAGAAGGAACTGGCATCGTCGAGGAAGACGTTCAAGATTGTGGGACGGGTGGATGAGAACATCAAGGACTCGCTCTATAACATCTACATCGCCGAGACTGCTGACGAACTTGCTGCCATTGGAGATGATGACTATGTGGCTTGTGTGCCCGTCATCAACAAACGCTTTGAGTGGCAGACAGAACTGGAGAAACCTATGGTGGGACGCCTGCGCTGCATCTTCCCCGACGGTTCGCTCTGCTCCGCATGGATAAACCTCGACTTCGTGCCTGGCGAGACCTACAACATCACCGTACACAACGGTTACTACGATGGCGACCAAGACTATGAGCGTCGTGTGGGACGCTACTCAGGAAAGAGCCTGCTGAATGAACGACAGAAACGAGGGAATGACGATATAGCCGTGGTGGACGATGAGTGGGGGGGTGACACTGTGGTGGTGGACGACGAGTGGGGAGATGGTTGGGAGGAAGTTGACACGATACCCGGCTACAATGAGGGGGACGTTTCTCCAGCCCTTGCCAAGGCTCAATTCAACCCCACACCTGAACAGGAGATGCGATTGCGGGCCAAGTCAAAGGCCATCGAGGCTAACATAAATGCCATCAAGGCCACCTACAAATCTCTTAAACCTTTTGTGGATATGGGGTCACTCACTGGCTCAGACAACTATTTCAAACAAATCATCAGACTGAACAAGGAGTTGGACGTGAAGTGTCAGGACTACATCAAGTATTTGGGAGGTTTTGATAGTCTTCCTTCCGATTGGAAGACTGACCTATACGGAGGAATTTTAGGGTTCTACTCTGAACAGAGCCAAGGATTCGGGGAGTTGTACAAGAAAGTCGGTGTCCTTCCCAATCCAGCCCAGAAGGCTCAGAAGTACGTCAATCAACTCATGGAGAAATACATGAAGGAGATGGGAAAGGCGATGACGGAGAATTAACAGAAGAAGGGGGGCAAAATACAGAGACTGTATAATAGACAACGGATTTCACGGATTGGACGG
>DGSP01000047.1:84126-87640 GCA_002393555.1 Prevotellaceae bacterium UBA4359 | reverse complement strand
CCGTCCAATCCGTGAAATCCGTTGTGACAAATTCAGATACACCTCCTTTTTTGTATCTGATGCTTTTGTCTTTACATCTTCGCCATCGCCTGTTCGAGGTCGGCAATGATGTCTTCCACGTTCTCGATACCTACGGAGAGGCGCACGAGGTCGGGAGCCACACCAGCCTCACGCAGTTGCTCGTCAGACATCTGACGGTGAGTGTGGCTGGCAGGGTGCAGCACACAGGTGCGGGCATCTGCCACGTGGGTAACGATGCTGATGAAGTCGAGGTTGTCCATGAACTTGATGGCATCCTCGCGAGTGCCCTTCAGGCCGAAGGCGATGACACCGCAAGAGCCGTTGGGGAGGTATTTCTGACCCAAAGCATAGTACTTGTTGGAGGGCAGACCGCAGTAGTTCACCCAACCCACCTTCGGGTTCTTCTCCAACCACTCTGCCACCTTCTGGGCATTGGCACAATGCTGACGCATACGGAGGTGGAGGGTCTCCAAACCGAGATTGAGCAGGAAGGAATTCTGAGGGGCAGGGATAGAGCCGAGGTCACGCATCAGTTGCGAAACGAGTTTGGTGCTATAGGCGAGTTTTCCAAACGCCTTCGTGTAGGTGAGACCGTGGTAGGACTCGTCAGGTGTGGTGAGACCGGGGAACTTCTCGCTATAGGCATCCCAGTCGAAGTTGCCGCTATCGACCACGCATCCACCCACTTGAGTGGCATGACCGTCCATATACTTGGTGGTGGAGTGCGTCACGATGTCGCAGCCCCACTCGAAGGGACGGCAGTTGATGGGGGTGGCGAAAGTGTTATCGACGATGAGTGGCACCCCATGCTTATGCGCCATCTTGGCAAAACGCTCGATGTCGAACACGTTGCCGCCAGGGTTGCTGATGGTCTCGCCGAAGAAGCACTTGGTGTTGGGACGGAACTCCTTCTCGATGCGCTCGTCGTCCCATTCGGGGTCAACGAAGGTGCACTCGATGCCGAGTTTCTTCATCGTCACGCCAAAGAGGTTGAACGTGCCGCCATAGATAGTGTTGGAGGTGATGAAGTGGTCGCCAGCCTCGCAGATGTTGAACACGGCGTAGAAGTTGGCAGCCTGACCGCTGCTGGTCAGCACCGCACCCACACCCCCTTCGAGGGCGGCAATCTTCTTGGCCACCATGTCGTTGGTCGGGTTGGCCAGACGAGTGTAGAAATAGCCGGCATCCTTCAGGTCGAAGAGACGAGCCATCTGCTCGCTGGTGTCATACTTGAAGGTAGTGCTCTGATAGATGGGCAACTGCTGAGGTTCGCCCTTCGTTGGTTTCCATCCGCCATGAATGCAGATGGTCTCAAGATTTCTTTTCATATATTATTTTATTGTAAAAGTTACAACCACATTGACGGTTTTCTGACCGCGCCGATACTGCATCGTCACCGTATGCACATCGCCACTCTGACAGTTCTCAGGGTGACAGCCGTATGCCCACGAATACAATTCGTTCGCCTCGATATAGACATGCACATTGCCCCAGGTGTAATCAGCCGTGTCGCCATCGCCATCAAACCATGCGCCATACTGTCCTGCCGCCGAGTTCCAGCCTTCGCTACCATCGCTATCCAGCGGCACCAGCGCGGTCGGCGCTCCTCCCAGAAGGGTCTCCACCTCAGTCTTTCCAATGCTGATGCGGTAGTCCTGCGAATACCCTGCCGAAAGATTCATCACGGCAGTCACATAAACCGTACCATTCTCCACCTCCACTTCCGGGGCCTTCACCTCCACAACAGGTGCTGCACCATCAGGATAGCCCGCAATGATGCCATCCAGATAGTTCTTACGGTTTTGCAGCCAAGTCTTCATCTTCCCAATCTCATCCTTCACCACGTATGCACCTCCCCAACCGCCAGGGTATGTCAGCGGCCAACGAGCCACATCGCGAGCATAAGCACCTTTGTTCATCTCAGCGATATACTTCTCTATCTCCTCCCAATTGTGCGCACAAATCGACTCACTCACATCCTTCCACGCCTTCTTATACTGCGCCACAAAGGTCTCATTGCCAAACATATCGCGGAAAAACTTGTTGATAGTGTAGTTGGCACCAGTGGCCGTCAGAGGGTTCTTGCCATAGATGAGTTCCCGATAGTTGGAGAAGTAGGTGTGGTTCTCCGTCCAGTTGTTCCAATCGAAGTCGTAGGCAGCATCCCAGTCCCACACGGGTCCAAAGGTATATTTACCGCCCTTGTCCTTATACATGTACAGACTCCGGGGCGCATCTATCTCCACATTGAAAAGAAACTCATGCAACTGCAAGATGCTGATGAAGGAGGGTATGTCCATCAGGCGGTCCACCGCCTCATAGTCACGCGCCTTGACAGCACGCTCCAGCACCGCAAAGTCGGCCTTGATGGCATCCATCTGTGCCTCCGACAAATCCTCTGGCTCTTTCACACACATGGGCAGGCTATACACCTCGCTCCAGAAGTTGTCGCCGGCACCAGGATTGTAGCCAGGCCCGTCATCCACGTCGAACGACATCAACACTCCATCCACTTCGTCGATGTTGACCCGATTTTCGTGTATCTCAATCTTCTCCGTCAACTGATACACCCCAACGTAGTCCCCATTCAAGAACACCTCCACGAAACGGGTGTGGTTGGTGAAAGGCATCCCCATCCACCGTGCCGTCTCGAAGGCATACACGTTCATCATGTCGGTCACGTCGCGATAGTTGGAGAGCAGGTTCCAGTTCTTTGCCTTCTCCAGTCCCAGCAACTTGCTCTTCGAGTCGAGTTTGAACTTATAGGGTTTCTTCTTGTAGTAGAGCCAACTGGAATTGCCACGTCCGCGAATGCGTCCTGTGCCAGAGTAGTTAGAGTACTCCCCTTTGCCGTCGAAAGAGAAGTGGGCATTCAGCCACACATCCTTCTCCACAATGTTTGCTTCGTCCTCGGTCGTGATGAAGAGGGTGAACACCCGATACTTGTTGTGTCCTTTCTCCTCGTCGGTCAGACTACCGGCAAAGTCGATGCTGTCCACCCGTTCCAGCCTCAGCGGCACCACCATTTCCGTGCCGTCCTTCAGCGAGGTGTAACCCCTCAGCGTGTTCTCGTCCTCCGAGAAGTCAAACTGCGAGAACTGGTCAATGGCCAACGGCATGGCCCACGACTCTCCGCCATAAGTGCGATGCACCCTCAACCACTCCTGCGCGTTCACTGGCAGACTCATGAGCAGTGCCAACAGAGTCAATTGCAATAGTTTCGTTTTCATTTTTTTCATTCTTTCGCTAATCTTTGTAACAAATCTGCCTACAAAGTTACAGCGTTTTTTCTGAACAGCCAAAAGAGAAGAGAAAAAAGAAAGTGCATCGAACTGAAATTCGATGCACTTTCTGCTATTTGTTGGATTTTCTGGATTATCTGGAATTTACGGATTATCTGGATTGTTTAGAATTTCTAATCTTTCCATATAATCTGGCAAATTTCATGCTATCCAACCATTCAATCGTTTTATACGATGCCCTGAGCCATCAT
>DGSP01000047.1:0-83961 GCA_002393555.1 Prevotellaceae bacterium UBA4359 | reverse complement strand
TATACGATGCCCTGAGCCATCATAGCCTTCGCAACTTTCATGAAGCCTGCCACGTTGGCACCCTTCACGTAGTTTACGTAGCCGTCGGCCTCGGTGCCGTACTTCACGCAGTTCTCGTGGAAAAAGCGCGGATGAAAACCTCATTTATGTCTCAAATTCCAGAACCAAACCCTAAAGCGATGATAAAGGCTGGGGTCTTTTGTTTGTTTCCATCCGCCATGAATGCAGATGGTTTCAAGATTTCTCTTACTCATATTGTTGGTTTTAGTTTTTTGTCATGCAAAGGTACAACACAAAAAGGCACCGTGCAAATACACGATGCGTTTTTCTTATAAATAATCGTTTACTCTGCACATCTATTCATCCCCTTTTCATTTTTTCTTTTTTTCTTTGTCTATTCCAATCCTTTTCCGTAATTTTGCCACCGCATTCTGAAAAGAGTGCAAGACATATTGCTCTATAGCCTCTCATTCACCACCACGAGAAAGAGCAGATGTACATTATTGGAGCTGCACCCATAGGGCGCAGATTTCTCCCGTATATGTACATGGTTTGTGGTGAACCGAGAGGCGTATGGCGAAAGTCTGCGTCTCTTTTTATTTTTATTGTTTAACACCCAATATCTCAATTATGGAATACGTTATAATTAGTTTGGAAAGTCGCAACCTAATCCCAGAAGGAGAGGTTTTGTACATCAAGGCAAATCCTGTTAAAGATGCAGGAGAAAGTTTCCGTCATGTAGAAGAAATGTTCGGAAAGAAATATTATAATTATTCAATGATGGAATGTAGTGAAACGGATTATTTTATTCTTCCATTTTCAGAGAGTGACCTTCAACGATTCATCTCAATTGCAAAAAGAACTCAGAATCCACAAAATTACGATTCTTTTTGGTCACCCAACATGCATGATTTCCATAAAGTTGAAATGAAAATTGAAGATACAGGAAAGATTACCGAAGTTTATGAGCATAAAAACTTATATAAACCCTTATATTCTTTTATCCCAGTATCAGACATTGTATATGGAAATATTAACGGAGATGAAATATTTGTGATTGATGCCTGCAAACGACTCAATGGTGCACCATTTTCTGACAAGCCGGAAGATTACATTCCTCACCACTTTGTTTATGCTGCTTCAGAAAGGAATAGGTATATGTCAGAAATACAAGAAGCAAGGCAACAGAACAAAAGGTGGACTCCTGACCTTAGACACTTTGTCAAAGAGAGCATTACTATCAAATTCACAGATCGTTTCACTGGCGAGCCTGGCCAAGAGGAACGTGATTTGTATATCTCGCGAAAACTTTCATATCCTATTATAATGGAAAATCTAAACAAATTGCCACTATTCTAAAATTTAGCCTCGACAATGATTAACATATCCTTCACTCAATGAAGAGTATTTGATTTTCATTCTCCCAAAGTTACAATATATTCGATTCAGTTATGAAACTCAATCGGCTCAAACACTTCCACGTTTGAGCCGATTCTTATTCTTATATGAGTCGATTTTCATCGACAAGTTCTATACATTTTCACTTTAGAATGCTTCTGCCATCAAATCCTTTCGACCAATCAAACTGAAGATGGTGATTTCATTGTCCTCATTTGAGGACTATAAAGAACTGAACAAGGTTTTCTGCCTTACTTTGATAGCGTTGTTCTTTCAAGTAGTTCAAAACACAACAGAGTGTGGATATCTCTGCATTATGTTTAATTGCCTTGAAAAGTTTTTTAAATCGTATATCGTGTTTTGTATCGACTGCTTTCGTCTGCTTCTTGAAACCTTCCAAATCTGAGGACAAACTGAAGTCGGACATACAAACACCCTGCTCTTCGGCACAATCCAAGATAAATTGGTCCATTGCAGGCTTTATCATCACAAGATAGTGAGGCTTAACATTGTGCTTCATCAAAGACAGATGTTCGGAATGAGCTATCTCAGTAAATTCTTTGACATATGAAGGCTGCCGTTTGTCAGAATCAATAATTCCAACTGCGAAGTCATCATTGAGCACTTTACCTTTCATCGTATTAACCACAGTGTTGCACCCTTTCTGATGATTTACGCCATCCGTCTCCAAAAGGGATTCGACTAAGTTCGTGTCAACATAGCACTCTGGTACGAAATACAAATCTTTCATCATCTGATTCAGCTCAAAGTTTCTATATTGAAGAAGGCATCCACACCATAGTCATACATCTCCTGCAAATTCTCTTCTGTGGCAGTCTTGACAATAATCTGGTTTTCTCTATAGCTTGTGAGAAACAGACTGATATCCTCATCTTGTTTCTCCAAGAAGGCATTAAGTATATAAGGGCTATGTGTAGCCACAAAAAGATTATTGGGAATATTCCCCTTCGTCATATCCAGCAGCCACTCCACAAGATTTGTCTGCGTGGGTGGAAAAAGATTTGCCTCGGGCTCTTCAAGGAAGATGTCGCAATGGTCAGTAACAAGATACTGAAAAATAATATTTTGCATCTTTTTTATATCGGACATTTGTACAGAATAACTGCTTCCATCCAGCTCTATCATAAATGAAGGATGTCCTTGCTTTACATCTTTCCCTATAACAGGCTCTCCATATATTGGAATAAAATGACCATATACTATTTCAGCTAAACTTTTTTCTTCCTTGCTTCCTGTAATACTTGTGTCTACAATTCTGCTTTCCTTAAGAATGGACAAATAATTAAGATGCACAAACAATGGTATAAGAGACTGAAGACCACTCGAAGTATTTGTGAAATCAAGTGTCACACCATCTGCGACTTGAACCTTATCGGATTTCGTATCAGAATCATAATGATAAGATACGCCAAGATTTAATACAGACAAATCCTTCGTGGTAGCCTGTCTGGCAGTTTCCCAATCTGCCATGAAATCACGAATATTGTCATCAGCGAACTTCACTTGGAACCAGTTGGGAATAGCTGCCACCAAATTACGCTCAGCAGGGATATAGGTCACTTTAGAACGATGATAATTCCAACGGTCCTCTTTCCATTCGAACTTGAAGGTCTTGCAAGTATTGTCGTATGAGAAAGCCATGAAATCAGACTCGTAACCAATAAAGGTATCATCCTTAATGTACCCTTTCAGTTTGTGGAAGCGTTCCAATTCTCTCAGAAAGTTATCATCTTTTGAAAAGAAATCGGCAGTCTGGGTCAATTCGATACGCTTCTCAACCCACGTACAATAGCAGGCTGTTTTCAGCACACAACTCTTACCCGAACTCTGCGAACCAATGATAACATTGATGCGCTTCAGTTCGACATCGGCCTCTTTCAACGGTCCCAAATTACGAATCACGAGATGTTTCATGGTTACAAAGGTACTACTTTCCCATGAGATAATAACAGAATTCATCGAAAAGTTCATCTTTTTTTATTCATATTTATATATCAGTAAAGAAAAAAATGCCTCTTTGCCACCAACAAAAGCCTTCAACATCCTATTTGTACTTATGGTATAAACAAAAGGTGCATCGAACACATGTCCGATGCACCCTATTTATATTAGAATCTATTGTTCCGAATTACACGATGCCCTGAGCCATCATAACGGAAAGAACGTTGGCTTCGCTACGCTACGCCGAAGTTCCTGAGCTCTTCGGCTCGGAATTGATTAAACAATTCCCTGAGCCATCATAGCCTTCGCAACTTTCATGAAGCCTGCAACGTTGGCACCCTTCACGTAGTTCACGTAGCCGTCGGCCTCTGTGCCGTACTTCACGCAGTTCTCGTGGATGTTCTCCATGATCCAGAGGAGTTTAGCATCAACCTCTTCTGCTGTCCAAGACAGACGCTCTGAGTTCTGAGACATCTCAAGACCTGATACAGATACACCACCTGCGTTAGAAGCCTTACCTGGAGAGTAAAGAATCTTAGCCTCCTGGAATACGCGGATAGCGCCTGGAGTAGATGGCATGTTAGCACCTTCAGCCACAGCGATAACGCCATTGGCGATAAGAGCCTTAGCCTGCTCTTCGTTCAACTCGTTCTGAGTTGCACAAGGCAGAGCGATGTCAGCCTTCTCGAACCAAGGCTTTGCACCGTCACCAACGTACTTAGCAGTTGGGTACTTGTCAACATATTCCTTGATACGGCCACGGTAAACGTTCTTCAACTCCATGATGTAGTCGAGTTTAGCACGGTCGATGCCGTCTGGGTCGTAGATGTAACCGTTAGAGTCAGACATGGTCATTACCTTACCACCGAGCTGGAGCACCTTCTCAGCAGCATACTGAGCCACGTTACCTGCACCAGAGATGAGGACCTTCTTGCCTTCAATCTTGTCGCCCTTTGTCTTCAGCATGGCACGGAGGAAGTAAACTGTACCGTAACCAGTTGCCTCAGGACGGATGAGAGAACCACCGAACTCGATGCCCTTACCAGTGAGCACACCGCTATACTCGCGAGTGAGTTTCTTGTACATGCCGAACATGTAACCTACCTCACGGCCACCTACGCCGATGTCACCTGCTGGTACATCCACATCTGGACCAATGTGACGAGTCAACTCAAGCATGAAAGCCTGGCAGAAACGCATCACCTCAGCGTTGCTCTTGCCACGGGGAGAGAAGTCAGAGCCACCCTTACCACCACCCATGGGGAGTGTAGTGAGTGAGTTCTTGAAAGTCTGCTCGAAAGCGAGGAACTTCAGGATGCCGAGGTTCACAGAACTGTGGAAACGGATACCGCCCTTGTAGGGGCCAATGGCGTTGTTGTGCTGGATGCGGTAGCCCATGTTGGTCTGAATCTGGCCTTTGTCATCCATCCAAGTGACGCGGAACTGATACACGCGATCTGGAATGCAGAGACGCTCGATGAGGTTCACCTTATCGAACTCTGGGTGCTTGTTGTACTCTTCCTCGATTGTACCGAGAACTTCTTCTACTGCCTGATGATACTCAGGTTCGTTTGGAAAGCGACGCTTCAGGTCTTCCAATACTTTTTTTGCGTCCATTGTGAAAACGGTTTTTTAATGTTGTTTGGTTGATAAATAGTGTCTGTTGTCTTATTTTGCGAACGAAACACATCCTCTTCAATTCCTAAAAACAGGTACTCAAGAAAGGAGTTCCGTGTCTGCGTTTTTTGATTTCGGGTGCAAAGTTAGACTTTTTCCACGGAACTTGCAAAAAATCTAACAAAAAAACATCTTTTTTTAAGAAAAAGTTTCAAATTTACTCAAAAACATCTAACTTTGTGGAAAAATTACACCGATAAAGAAGAAGCCGCATCAAGGCAAACCCACCCTGCCGTAGGAGGTAGCGACTGTGTCGTTTCAGACCCAACGACGCAATGCCTCCAGACGGGCTTTCAGCACCTCAAAAGGGGTGTGACTCACACCTATGGTACAGGTGTGAGTCACACGTGTGGTATAGGTGTGAGTCACACCCCTTTTGAGGCACCGAGCCACCCTCCAGAGAGGAGGTGGGTTTGATGCCATGCACCGCCTTCCCAATCGGGAAAAACGCAACAACAATGACTACAACAGAGAAAGTGGAGGCGCTCCGTCGCCTCATGCAGCGAGAAGGCATCAGCGCCTTCATCACCCCCAGCACAGACCCCCATGCGGGCGAGTATGTGCCCGAGCGTTGGAAATCACGCCGCTGGATTAGCGGTTTCACCGGTTCGGCAGGCACAGCCGTCGTGACACTCGACCAGGCTGCCCTGTGGACCGACTCACGCTATTTCATCCAGGCCACCGAGCAGTTGGCCGGAACGGACTATGTGCTGATGAAAGAGAAAATCGAAGGCACCCCTTCCATCGCCGAGTGGCTGGGAGAGGTTCTTCCTGAAGGCAGCGTGGTTGGTGTGGACGGTTGGGTGAACACGACCTCGGAAGTGGAGAATCTGCAGACCGACCTGCGAGCCTACGGCCTCACCCTGCGCACCGACCTCGACCCCTACGCCGAGATTTGGGCCGACCGTCCCCCTATCCCCCAGAGCAAAGCCTTTGTCCAGCGACTGGAATACGCCGGCGAGAGCGCGGCATCGAAGATTCAGCGCATCAGAGAGAAAACAGGCAACAACGCCTTGCTGCTCTGCTCGCTCGAAGAGGTGGCCTGGACCCTCAACCTGCGCGCCGACGATGTGGCCTTCACCCCCTTCGTGCTGGGCTACGTGGTCATCACCCCGACCGACACATTACTATATATATGCAAGGAGAAAGTCACGCCCGAAGTGGCCGACTATCTGAAGCAGGAGGGGGTCACACTGCGCGAATATGACGACATCATCGCCGACCTCCGGGCGCTCGACCTGCCCGTGTGGGTGCAGCCCGAAAAGACCAACTATGCCGCCTATTCCGCCATCAGCCGCCCCATCCGCAAGGACAGTCCCGTGGAGCAGATGCTCATCTTCAAGAACGAGGTGGAAATCAACGGCTTCCGCCGTGCGATGGAGAAGGATGGAGTGGCCATGGTGAAGTGGATGAAATGGACGCTGGAGAATGTGCCGAAGGGAGGACAGACCGAACTCTCGCTGTCGCGAAAACTGGAGGAGTTCCGTGCCGAGCAGCCGCTCTTCATGGGCATCAGTTTCGAGAGCATCATGGGCTACGCACATCATGGTGCCATTGTCCACTACGACCCCACACCCGAAACGGACATCCCCGTCAAGCCCGAAGGACTCCTGCTCATCGACTCTGGCGGACAGTATCTCGACGGCACCACCGACATCACCCGCACCCTGCCGCTCGGCCCGCTCACCTGGGAAATGCAGCGCGACTACACGCTCGTACTCCGGGGCTGGATTCGCCTCGCCTCCGCCGTCTTCCCCAAAGGCACCTGCGGCACCCAACTCGACACACTGGCCCGCGAAGCCATGTGGAAATATGGCATCAACTACCTGCACGGCACAGGTCACGGAGTCGGGCAATTCATGTCGGTCCACGAGGCCATCGACCTGCACCAGTTCCGCATGCAGTGGCGGCCCACCCCACTGCTGCCCGGCATGACCATCACCGACGAGCCCGGCATCTACATCGAAGGCTCTCACGGTGTACGCCACGAGAACACCATGCTGGTAGTGCCCCACTCCGAGGGCATCACCTTCGGCCCTTACTATGCCTTCGAGCAACTCACCCTCTGTCCCATCCTCACCAGCCCCATCCTTGTCGATATGCTCACCGAGGAGGAGCGCCAGTGGTTCAACCAGTATCAGCAGACTGTCTATGAACGGCTTGCACCACGGCTGGACGAAGAACACAGAGCGTGGCTGGAGGAAGTGACGAAACCTCTGTAAAGTGAAAAATGAAAAGTGAAGAGTGAAAAATCCAAGTTTCCACCATGCGGGATGCTCCTTTTTGCCAAGGTAACTTAGATTTTTCACTCTTCACTTTTCACTTTTCACTTATCCTCTCTTCACTTTTCACTTAAAATTCGTATCTTTGCCCACAAAAGCAAACGAACATCATGATTGAATACATCCGAGGCATCCTCGACGAACTTACTCCCACCCAAGCCACCATCGAAGCACACGGCGTGGGCTACCTCCTGAACATCAGCCTCAACTCCTACACCGCCCTGCAAGGCAAGAGCGAGGCACGGCTCTTTGTCTATGAGTCTATCCGCGAAGACACCTGGACCCTCTTCGGCTTTGCCACCAAGCAGGAGCGCGAACTCTTCCTGCTGCTCATCAGCGTGAGCGGCGTGGGCGGCAACACGGCCCGCACCATGCTGAGCAGTTTTTCCGCCCCCGAACTGGCCACTCTCATCATGGACGGCAATGAACGCATGCTCAAGACCGTGAAGGGGCTGGGTGCCAAGACTGCCCAACGCATCATCGTGGAACTGCGCGACAAGGTGGCTTCGCTCGGCATGGAGGCCACCTTACCTTCGGGCGAAAAAGGCGCGTCCTCTACAGCCATCAACAGCGAAATCTACAATGAGGCCTGCGAGGCCCTCAAGATGCTTGGCTTCTCGCCCGCACCTGTGGCCAAGACTGTCAAAGCCATCCTCAAGGACGAGCCTTCTGCGCCCGTGGAGAAAGTCATCAAACTCGCCCTCAAGATGTTGTAGTTCCCCAATGCAGCCAACAGAAAAAGCATGCTGAAAGAACGGGCATATCGGTTAGTGAAGGAGCGCAAATGGAACGAGTTGGCGCAACTGATGGAGAGCCTGAGCAACATGGAGTTCAGGCGAATGGAGCGTGTGATGCGAGAAGAAGTGCTGACGGAACTGCCGAACGAACTGTTTTGGGAAACGCTCCTACACATTATTATATATAAGAGGGCGGCCTTCCTGAGCGGAGTGATGGCTGTGGGACATCTGGCCGAAGGCGGCACACTGGACTTCGGGGTGGAAGCGGTAAGGCGACTCTACGACCACCTGAAGGAGACTCACCGCGAGTCGTTGGTGAAGTTGTGCAACATGATGATGCCGCTGCTGAGGACGGAAAAGCAGGTGACGGGCATGTTTGAGGCACTGCACATCGAGCAGGAGGTGACACGGCTGTCCGTCTTGCTGAAAGACGACACTCCCCTCTCCTACTTTCTCATTTTCAAGACACTCAAAATGGCTGACGACAAGATTGTGGCGAGGAAATGCTGCATGGTGCTGATGAGGCGCAGAAACGACCGCGCTTTCAACGCCGCATGCCTCATCAAAGCATACTTCGGGCTGGACGACCTGCCGGGACAGTTCTCGCTGACGATTGAGCCATACGAATTGAGCCACATCGACCGAAACTACGACACGTTTCTGCATGCCCTGAATGGGAAGAGGCCGCAGATTTGAGAATGGTGAAAAAGAGGCAGAAAGAGAGATAAAATGTTGACAAAGAAGTGAAAGAGACACTGACACTATATGAACTAAATGGGCTGGTGAGACAAACGCTGGAACTGACCTTGGGCGATGCCTACTGGGTGCAGGCCGAGGTGAGCGAACTGCGTGTGAACCGCCATTGCTACATGGAACTGGTGCAGAAAGAGCCACGCGGCAACGGCATCTTGGCCAAAGCCCGTGCGCAGGTGTGGGCCAACCGCTGGGCTTTCCTCCGGCCAATGTTTGAAAACATGACGGGCCAACGGCTTGCAGCCGGCATGCTGGTGTTGGTGCAAGTGGAGGTGACCTTTCACGAACTGTACGGCTATTCGCTCAACATCATCGACATAGACCCTACCTACACGCTGGGTGACATGGCCCGAAGGCGTATGGAAATTCTGCATCAACTGGAAGAAGAGGGCATCCTCACCATGAACAAGGATTTGCCCCTGCCCCGTCTGATGCAACGCATCGCGGTCATCTCCTCGGCATCGGCTGCAGGCTATGGAGATTTCTGCAACCAACTCAGAAACAACAAGAAAGGCTTGGCTTTCAAGACAGAACTCTTCCAAGCCATCATGCAGGGAAGCGAGGTGGAACGTAGTGTGATTGCTGCGCTGAACAACATTGCGGCACACACGGAAGAGTGGGATGCGGTGGTCATCATCCGAGGCGGTGGAGCCACGTCCGACCTGCAAGGCTTCGACTCGCTGCTGCTGGCCGAGAATGTGGCACAGTTTCCCCTGCCCATCATCACAGGCATTGGCCACGAAAGGGACGACACCGTGATTGACCTGATAGCACACACTCGTGTGAAAACCCCTACTGCAGCGGCAGAATTTCTCATTCATCATCAAGAAGAGGAACTGGACACGCTGGAAGACCTGGCGATGCGACTGAACGAGAGAACCAGTCAGATGCTGGCCAACGAAACGTTCAGGCTGAAACTGCTCACGAGCAAACTGCCCAACCTCTTCTCCGCCGTCAGGGCAAGAGAAGAAATGCGGCTTCACACGTTTACTGCAGCCTTGGCACAAAACAGCATCCGACGGTTGGAACAGAGCAAAGGAATGGTGGAACTGCTGCACAAGCAATTACTCCTCTTTACGCCTGCCATGCTGGAACACGAACGAAAGCGTATAGAATTGATAAAGAGCCAACTGCACAGCGCACACCCCGACCGAATCTTGCAACTCGGATTCAGCATCACCCGATTGGGCGGCAAAGCCATCAGAAGCACTGACGAGGTGAAGGAAGGTGACGAACTGGAGACCACTTTAGCATCGGGAACACTCAAATCAACCATCACATGGAAAAGAAAAAAATAACCTATGAAGAGGCCATGTCACGCCTCGAAGAAATAGTAAAGAAAATAGAGCGCGGCGAGATGGACATCGACTCGCTGGCCGCCAATCTGAAGGAGGCTAAAGGTCTGGTGGAGTTTTGCAAAGCGAAACTGACAACCGTGGAGGCAGAGGTGAAGAAATGCCTCGATTTGTGAAAAAAGTAAAAAAACTTCTCCACATCCTTGTGAGTCTCAACTTTATTTACTACCTTTGTCCCCAAATTGGGCATAGAAGTTCCTCGGAGACGTTTTTCGAGGAATCTGTCCTATAAAATCATAGCGAACAAAAGAGACAATCGGAAAAATAGAACAATGGAGAAAACTCTTGTAATCTTAAAGCCAGGTGCAGTACAGCGCGCACTCGTAGGAGAAGTAACAGCCCGCTTTGAGCGCAAAGGTCTGCGTTTGGCAGGCATGAAGATGATGCAACTGACAGATGAACTGCTGAACGAGCATTACGCCCATCTTGCAGGGAAACCTTTCTTCCAGCGCATCAAGAACTCCATGATGGCATCCCCCGTTGTTTGTTGCTGCTACGAAGGTGTTGACGCCGTGGAAACGGTGCGTTCGATGACAGGCAGCACGAACTCACGCAAAGCCGCCCCTGGCACTATCCGTGGCGACTTCGGTATGAGTTTCCAAGAGAATATCATCCACACATCCGACTCGCCCGAGAATGCGGTGATTGAACTGAACCGCTTCTTCAAGCCAGAGGAAATCTTCGATTACACCCCTGGCGTGTTCCAGTACTTGTATGCCAACGACGAGTACTAAAACTCCGAGAATTACTATTACCTTACATTTCAACCCTAAAAACCAGACACCGTGAACTATTCAACCATTAAGAAAACCATCGGCATTGCAGCACTCTCGCTCTTGTCTGTCAGCACTTTTGCTCAAGACATCATCGCAAGACAGGCTCCTTCCGACAAAAGACTCAAAGACATCCACAACGTAAAACTCAACAACACGGCAAGACTCTCTGCCGACCTGAACAATCCAGCCGACAACATCTACATGGACTGGACTGACAACCTCAGAAGTTGCACAGGCACAGTGCCTTCCAACTATAAAATCGACTTGCGCGGTTTCCACATGCCCACCCCAAGCCGCAAAATCAACTCTCATTTCGGTCCTCGCTGGGGACGCCAACACGAAGGTATTGACATCAAGGTCTATATCGGCGACACCATCCGCGCTGCTTTCGATGGCAAGGTGCGCATCTGCAAGTACAACGGCGGCGGCTATGGCTACTACATCGTCATTCGCCACCCCAACGGTCTGGAGACTCTCTACGGCCACTTGAGCAAGCAGATTGTGAAGAAAGACCAAATCGTTCGCGCCGGCGAACCCATTGGTTTGGGCGGCAACACGGGCAAGTCATCTGGTTCTCATCTTCACTTCGAGACCCGTGTGCTCGGCCAACCTATCAATCCAGCCTTGATGTTCGACTTTGTGAACCAAGACGTTACGGGTGACTTCTTCGTGCTGCAAAACGGTTTCTCGAAGGGTAATATCGCCGCAGCCACTCGCAACACAACTCGCACAGAGGCCCCAATGGTATCAGCATCGACCCACACCACCAGCGTAGGTCCCAAGCAACCCACTATCTCCAAGCCACAGGCCAAAGCAGAAGAGGACGACAAGCCCGTTTCTTACTCCGTGAAAACAGGCGACACTCTCTTCTCCATCGCCCAGAAGCACGGGACAACCGTTGAGAAGTTGCGCCAACTGAACGGTCTGAAGGCCAACACCATCCTAAAGACAGGACAAGTAATCAGGTGTTCTTAACACCAACTATATCCACTTTCACATGCACCGAGCAAGACAAATTGCCCGGTGCTTTTTTGTCGCAATGACTTAAAGAGTTCCATCTTTGCCCGTCCGAACGGACTTAAAAGTTAGAAATGGGGGAAGAAATTTGTTTTTTCTCTCACATAGTCGTACCTTTGCACATCATTTAGAGAGAAATATGGATACTCAGCAACAATTCAAGCAGGCCATGGCCGGGTGCCGCGACATCTTCAGCAAAAAGTTGCAGGACTACGGAGCCGCATGGCGCATCATGAGGCCCTCGTCCGTGACTGACCAAATCTACATCAAGGCCAACCGTATCCGCAGCCTTGAGGTGAAAGGTGTGTCGTTGGTTGGCGAAGGAATCTATCCTGAGTTTCAGGCCATTGTGAACTATGGCATCGTGGGACTCATCCAACTCGAATTGGGATATGCCGAGACCGAAGACATGGATGCCGACAAGGCTATGGAGTACTATGACAAGTATGCCAAAAGTGCGCTCGAACTGATGCTCCGCAAGAATCACGACTACGATGAGGCATGGCGCAGCATGCGAGTGAGCAGTTATACCGACCTCATCCTCATGAAGTTGAATAGGACTAAGCAGATTGAGGGCCACGATGGTCAGACACTCGTCTCGGAAGGTGTTGATGCAAACTACCTCGACATGATAAACTACTCCATATTTGGACTCATCAAACTGTCTGAAGCGCAAGATGGCAAAGAAGGCTAAGTTGCTGACATTCACCATCGCTGTGAATGTATGCCGACTCCTACTGGCCGCCACATTCATCTTCAGCGGTTTTGTCAAGGCCAACGACCCGCTCGGCACCGCCTACAAACTGGAGGACTACCTGCATGCGATGGTGCGGTTCACCCTGCCTGACACCTTCCTGCTGGGATGTGCTGTGATTCTTGCCTTCGTCGAGTTCACGCTGGGCATCTACCTTCTCTTCGGGATGAAGAAAAAAATAACGTCTATCCTCACTGTGGCTTTCATGACCGTGATGACGATATTGACGATTTACATAGTGGTAGCCGACCCTGTGTCCGATTGCGGATGCTTTGGCGATGTGCTGATACTGAGCAACGAGGCCACGCTGGCCAAAAACATCGTGCTGCTGGCGGCTGCCATCTTCGTGTGCCGCCACCACCGCCGGCTGGATGACTTGCTGCCTTCCAGCATCAAGTGGCTGATAGCCCTGATTGCGCTCTGTGCCATCATCGGCTACGCCATCTACTGCATCATCTGCCTGCCGGTGTTCGACTTCCGTCCCTACAAGGTCGGCACGAATCTCAGGGAGGCCGTGACAGCCACGCAACAGAAGTTTGACGTGGCCATCATCTATGAGAAAGACGGGAAGACACTGGAACTGACTGCAGAGGACGATGACCCGGACTCCACGTGGACGTATGTGGAAACACGTAGAATCCCGATAGCGGAAACCAATCTTGCCACGGCAGACTTCTATGTGACCAACACTGACGATGAGGACATCACAGAGGATATTCTTCTGGACGAAGGATTCACCTTTTTACTCATCATCCCGGACTTGACGAATGCCGACGAAGGATGCGTTGACAAAGTGAACGAAATATACGAATATGCGCAGGATATGGGCTTCAGTTTCTACTGCCTTACGGCATCGGCCGACCCGCAGTCGCAAACCTACTGGAGCGAGCATACGGGAGCAGAGTACGGGTACTGCATAGCAGAAGAACGCCTGCTCAAGACTGTCGTGAGGGGAAATCCGGGTTTGGCGCTGCTAAAGAATGGTGTCATCATCAAAAAATGGAGCAACTACAACCTGCCTGACACGGAAGAGTTCGTAAAACTCATCGCCTACCACTCTTGACATTGTGGGAGAGAACACTTTGGAATGGAAAAGATGTATCTACATTAATATAAAGGTTTAACTCATTAAAAAACAAACATTACTATGGCAAAGAAAATTGTTGCTGGAAACTGGAAGATGAACAAGAATCTCCAGGAAGGTATCGAACTGGCAAAGGGTCTGAACGAGGCACTGGCTGCCGATAAGCCCAACTGCAGTGTCATCATCTGCACTCCTTTCATCCACCTGGCCAAGGTGTCTGAAATCATCGACCACAACATCATCGGTCTCGGTGCTGAGAACTGTGCAGACAAGGCTTCAGGCGCTTACACAGGTGAGGTTTCTGCAGAGATGGTGAAATCTACAGGTGCTGAATACGTGATTCTCGGTCACTCTGAGCGTCGTGAGTATTACAACGAGACTCCCGAAATCCTGAAGGAGAAGGTGGAGTTGGCTCTCGCTAACGGTTTGAAGGTGATCTTCTGCATCGGCGAGTCTTTGGCACAGCGCGAGGCTAACGAGCAGAACGCTGTTGTGAAGGCTGAACTCGAAGGCAGCGTGTTCCACCTCTCAGCAGAGCAGTTCAAGAACATCGTCATTGCTTATGAACCTATCTGGGCTATCGGCACAGGTAAGACTGCTACTGCAGATCAGGCAGAGGAAATTCACGCTTACATCCGTTCTGTCATCGCTGAGAAGTATGGCAAGGAAGTGGCTGCTGAAACTTCTATCCTCTACGGTGGTTCTTGCAAGGCATCCAACGCTCCTGAACTCTTCGCAAAGCCCGACATCGACGGTGGCCTCATCGGTGGCGCATCTCTCAAGGTGGCCGACTTCAAGGGCATCATCGACGCTTGGAAATAATTGTGTTTCTACTCCAGTACCTCCCCGGAGGTACTGGAGTACCTTCTAAGCAGTACAGGAGTACCTACGAGAAGGTACTGAAGAGGTTTCGACAGCAAGAGAACAGCATCAAAAAGACGCACCGACTGGGCGGTTTCCTATTTCCAAATCAAGAACAAAAATCAATCCTCAATTCTACAACTCAATAATGAAAAGACTTCTTTCACTTGCACTCTCAATCCTTTTGTGTACCATCACCATGTCTGCACAAAACTTCACCGACCATCTCACCAGCCAGGCTGTGGGACAAGGCACAGTGACAGTACATCAGGACTCCCTTATCGACGATATGGTCAACGGGAAGAAGCAATTCATTCCTGAGAAAAAAGAAGGGGGGCGCGAACTGCCGGGCATAACGAAAGGCAAGAAGACCAAGGCACGTGGCTATCGCATCCAGGTGTATTGGGGAGGCAGCACACGCTCTGACCAGACCAACGCACAGCGCGCTGGCACACGGGTGGCCACCGTCTTTCCCGAACTCCGCATTTATACCACGTTCGAGTCGCCCAACTGGCGATGCCGCGTGGGCGACTTCGTCACCCGAAAGGAGGCCAATGACTATCTTGACAAACTGAAGAGCGCACGATTGGCCCAAGGAGCCATCATTGTCAAGAGCGAAGTGTTTGTCTATCAATAACCTAAACAGCAGAAATGAACAGAGAAGAACAGATAGAGATACTGAAAGAGAACTGCATCAAGAACCTTGAAGTGATAGGGGAAGACCCGCAACGGGAAGGGCTGGCAAAGACACCCGAACGCATGGCCCGCACCTTCCTCGAACTCACCCGAGGCTATGCGATGGATCCCGTGGCCACACTCAAGTCGGCCATGTTCCAAGAGGACTACGACCAGATGGTGGTGGTGAAAGGCATTGAGTTCTACTCCCTCTGCGAACACCACATCCTCCCCTTCTTCGGAAAGGTTCATGTGGCCTACATCCCCAATGGCAACATTGTGGGCCTGAGCAAGATACCACGCATGGTCGATATATTTTCCCACCGACTGCAAGTGCAGGAGCATCTGACCAAGCAAATCTGCGACTGTCTGCAGCAGGCACTCAACCCCCTCGGAGCCATCGTGGTGATAGAGGCACAGCATTTGTGCATCCAGATGCGCGGCATCGAAAAACAGGGTTCCAGCACCACAACCATGTACTATACCGGCGTTTTCGAGAACATCGAGAAACGCAAGGAATTCTTAAGTCTAATCAGGAATTAGGAGTTGGCTACGATGCTTGCAAGCCGCATGACAACTCCTCACTCCTAATTCCTCACTCCTAATTCCCATGATACCACAATCCACCATCGACCGAATCGTAGATGCCGCCAACATCGTTGACGTTGTCTCCGACTATGTCACACTTCGCCGCGCTGGCGCAAGTTACAAGGGATTGTGTCCATTCCACGACGACAAAACTCCCTCCTTCTCCGTCTCCCCAGCCCGTGGGGTGTGCAAGTGCTTCAGTTGCGGCAAGGGAGGCAATGCAGTCCACTTCATCATGGAGATGGAGCAGATGAGTTATGTCGAAGCACTGAAACATCTGGCCAAGAAATACGGCATCGAAGTGGAGGAAGAAGAGATGACCGACGAACAGCGGCAGCGGATGAACGAGCGTGAAAGCATGTTCGCCGTCAACGAATGGGCCGCCAAGTACTTCAGCCAGACCATGATGAACCATCAGGACGGACGTGCCATCGGCCTGGCCTACTTCCGCAGCCGTGGTTTCCGCGACGACATCATCGCCAAGTTCCGCCTCGGCTTCTGCCTCGACCGCCCCACAGCCATGTCGGACGAAGCCAAGGCAAAGGGATATAACGAGAAATATCTGGTCGATACAGGCCTCTGCGTCAAGCGCGACAACGGTACCATCTACGACCGCTTCCGTGGACGAGCCATGTTCCCATGGGTGGCCGTCAACGGCAAGGTCGTAGCCTTCGGAGGCCGTGTGCTCGATGCCCGCACCAAAGGAGTCAATCAGAAATATGTCAACTCCCCCGACTCCCTCATCTACCACAAAGCCAACGAACTCTACGGCATTTTTCAGGCCAAGAAGCAGATAGCCAAAGAGGACATGGTCTATATGGTCGAAGGCTACACCGACGTACTCGCCATGCACCAATGTGGCATCGAAAACGTCGTGGCCAACTCCGGCACAGCCCTCAACGAAGCACAGATTCACCTCCTTCACCGTTTCACCAACAACATCACCCTCCTCTACGATGGCGACGAGGCAGGCATCCACGCAGCCACACGCAGCACCGACATGCTCCTGGCCGAAGGCATGAACGTGAAAATCCTCCTTTTGCCCGATGGCGACGACCCCGACAGTTTCTCGCGCAAGCATAACGCACAGGAATTCAAGGACTACGTCTCTGCCCATCAGACAGACTTCATCCTCTTCAAGACCAACCTCCTGCTGAAAGATGCAGAGCGCGACCCCATCAAGCGCGCCAAACTCACAGAGGAAATCATCAGGAGCATCGCTGTCATCCCCGACGAAATCATCCGTTCCACCTACGTACACGAATGTGCCGAAATCCTCGGTATGGACGAAGCCATCCTCATGCGTGGAGCCAACAAGAACCGTGCCGAAATTCTCGAAAACATGAAGAAGGAGGCACAGCGCGAACGCGAACGACAAGCCCGCTTGCTGGGTGCCGAACAAGCAGCCGCCACATCCCCCTCTTCCCCCTCCCCATCTGACTCCATTCCTTCCTCCCCACTTGCAGGAGACGGTTCACCCGTCTCCACTCTCTCCTCCGATTCTTCCCTTCCCCCCATCCCCGACGACATCCCCCCCTCCGAAGCCCTTCCACCAGCAGGAGACGGTTCACCCCTCTCCGCCTCCACCATCATCACTCGCCAAAACCAGGCCGAGCAACGCTTCATCGGCATCGAGAGACTGATGATGACCCTCGTCACACGCTATGGCGAACAACTCATCGACGGCGAAAATGCCGACGGAGAGCAAACACAGACCACCTTGGCTGAATACGTGCAGAGCGACCTCGCCTACGACGGCATCGCCCTCCGCTCCCCCCTCTATGCCAAGATGCTCGCCCTCACCTGCCAACACATCCACGATGAAGGTTTCACCGCCTCCAAATTTTTGCTCAACAACCAAGACGAAGCCATCAGCCGCGAAGCCGCAGACCTCGTCAGCGACCGCTACCAACTCAGTTCGGGCAACCAGATGGAGCAGACCGAGGAAGAACTCAAAACCACCTACATCTCCCGCCTCCTGCTCGACTACAAGAACGCCATTGTGGAAGAAGAAGTCAAGCAATGCAACTCTGACCTCACCCGTCCCGAGGTGAAAGCCGACATCAACAAGACTCTCGAAACCATACGCCGCATCAAGGAACTGGGCGAACTACAGCGCCAACTGGCCAAGATGCTGGGCGACAGAGTGGTAATGAAATGAACATCCTGAGCCAAGACATCAAGTACCTGCAAGGAGTGGGACCCAACCGCGCCTTGCTGCTCCAAAGCGAACTCGGCATCACCACCGTGGGCGACCTCTTGGCCTATTATCCTTATAAATATGTAGATAGGAGCCGCATCTACAAGATTCGCGACATCGACGGCACGATGCCCTACGTGCAACTGTGCGGACAGATTTTCTCGTTCGACACGATGGGAGAAGGCCGCAACAAACGGCTTATCGCCCACTTTTCAGACGGCACGGGCAGCATCGACCTCATTTGGTTTCAGGGCATCAAGTATGCGGCACAGAACTACGACTGCCGAAAGCCTTATGTTGTTTTTGGCAAGCCAGCAGTCTTCAACGGGCGTATTCAGATAGCGCATCCTGAGATAGAGAAAGCACCTGAGCAACTCATGGAACAGGCTCGCACCACGGGCAACCTCTTTGAACCGACGGCACAAAACCCCAATCTGCAAGGTACGGAACTGGAAGCGCAACCCACTGTCTTCAAGGGACTCTGCCCCAGTTACAACACCTCAGAGAAGATGAAGCGCAGCGGACTCACCTCCGCCGCCATGGCCAAACTCACCGCCAACATGTTCAAACTTCTCAAGGAGCCGTTGGCCGAGACTCTCCCCCCCTACATCACCCAGCAGCACCACCTGATGCCCTACGACGATGCCGTGCGCAACATCCACTATCCGTCCTCGCCCGAAGCCCTGCGCCACGCACAACTCAGGCTGAAGTTTGAGGAACTTTTCTATGTGCAACTGAACATCCTTCGCTATGTAAAAGACCGTCAGTTGCGCTACCGGGGCATCATGTTCAACACGATTGGAGAACACTTCAACGGCTTCTATTTCAACCACCTGCCCTTCGAACTGACCAACGCCCAGAAGCGAGTCATCCGCGAGATTCGTGCCGACATGAAGTCTGGCCGACAGATGAACCGCCTCCTCCAAGGCGATGTGGGCAGCGGCAAGACGCTGGTGGCACTGATGGTGTCCCTCATCGCCATCGACAACGGTTGCCAGGCTTGCATCATGGCTCCCACAGAGATTCTGGCAGAGCAGCATCTGGCCACCCTCCGAGCATTCTTAGGCGACCTGCCTGTCAAGGTGGAACTTCTGACGGGGTCGGTGAAGGGGAAGAAACGAACAGCCGTACTCGAAGGGCTGGTGAGAGGCGACATCCACATCCTCGTAGGCACCCATGCCGTGATTGAAGACAACGTGCTTTTCAACAAGTTAGGGCTGGTAGTCATCGACGAGCAGCACCGTTTCGGTGTGGCACAACGTGCCAAACTCTGGATGAAGAACAACGTGCCACCCCACGTGCTGGTCATGACCGCCACACCCATTCCGCGCACACTCGCCATGACCCTCTACGGCGACCTCGATGTCTCCATCATCGACGAACTGCCCCCAGGCCGCAAACCCATCCGCACCGTCCACATGTTCGATGCCCACCGTCCACGCATCTACCAACTCATGCACCGCGAACTGCAACTGGGACGACAAATCTACATCGTCTATCCCCTCATCAAAGAAACCGAGAAACTCGACCTCAAAGACCTCGAAGCAGGATTTGAGGAAATACAGAAAGCCTTCCCCACCTACAAGGTGAGCAAGGTGCACGGCAAGATGAAGCCAGCCGACAAGGATGCGGAAATGCAGCGTTTCGCCAACCACGAAACCCACATCCTCGTTTCTACCACCGTGATAGAAGTAGGCGTGAACGTGCCCAACGCCTCCGTCATGATTATCGAGAATGCCGAACGCTTCGGTCTCAGCCAGTTGCATCAGTTGCGCGGTCGAGTGGGTCGGGGAGCCGACCAGAGTTACTGTGTGCTCGTCACCAAGTTTGAGATAGGCGAAACCACCCGCAAGCGCATCCAAGTCATGGTCGATACCACCGATGGCTTCGAAATAGCCGAACAAGACCTCAAACTCCGAGGCCCCGGCGACCTCGAAGGCACCCAACAGTCGGGCATGGCCTTCGACCTCAAGATAGCCAACCTTGCCCGCGACGGCCAAATCCTCACCCTTGCCCGCGACACCGCCCAAGCCGTCATCACCTCCGACCCCGAAGAGCGCAATCCACAGAACGACATCCTCTGGCGTCGCCTCCGCGAACTCCGCAAGAGCAACATCAACTGGGGAGCCATCAGTTAAGTATACCCTCTCCAACTCCCCCTGTGAGGGGGAGGACTCCATCCGGATGGTCTCCCTCCCCATTACAGGGGGAGGGTTGGGGAGAGGGTAAGTTTCTCCAATCTCTTATATTCCTTCTTGGTCAGGCGCATGAAACTTCCGTGCTGAGGCCCGGTCACACCCTCGATATCGACAGGGTCGTGGAAGCCCTTCAGAAACTCATCCGTCTGGCAAATGCGGTAGTGCTTCGGGCGGTCGCTATACTGGATGTAAGCCACACGCCAACCTTTCTCGCCCACAATCTGAAAGGCACTGCTTCCCTCGCACTTCTTCTTTCCCTCAAAACTCACAAAGTCCTTCTCGTCTGGCTCAGGCCAAGGCCCCGTCAGTTGGTCAGCCACCGTCTGGAATATGCCCGGATGACCTCCCTCCTTCTTAATGAGCATGTGATACTTTCCGTCACTCTCCAAGTAGTTAATGTCGGCATCAATCGTGGCATAGCCCCAATCGAAGAGGACACGCGGCTTGGTCAACTTCGTGAACGTCTTGTCCGCATAACTATACACCATGCGGTCATACTTGTCCCCCTCGTTGCTGCTCCAGATGGAATAGTAAATCATGTAGCCGCCCTTCTCACCGTTGGGCCACACATGGTCAGGGTTCCAGAAAATCTGCGGAGCCCACACACGGTTAATCTTCGTCCAGTCAGCCACCACGTCGGGACTTTCAGGGTCGCAGAAAATCTCGTTTCCCTTGCGGAAGTCAAACGTCTTCGAAGTCCAGTGGATGAGGTCATCACTCGTCAGGAGGTTGATGCCATAGTTGAACCACGAGCGGCTCTTGCGGTTACACATATCCGTGGTCACCATCAGATAGCCCTTCTTCCTGTCCGACCTGCGGCACACGTATGCATCCCTCTGTCCTCCTTCGATGAGGGCATGCTCCTCGGGATTCATGATGGCCTTGCCCCCGTTCAGGTCGTGGTAGTGCAGGCCGTCGCGGCTCAAGGCGTATGCCGTAAACTCGCCCTGGTCGCTCATGTGGCAGTAGAGATAGCCATACGTGCCCCTCTGCACGTTCTGCGCCGAGAGGTTCAAAGAAGACAAGCCCAGCATCAGCAGGCCCGTCAGGAAAACACTTTTCTTCATCGTTCAAACAGGTTTTAGTTAAGTTTTCGGACGCAAAGATAGTCCTTTCAGGTGAAAAGTAAGGGGTGAAGCGTGAAAAATCTCAGAATTTTTCACGCTTCACCCCTTCACAATCCGCCCGTCCAGCAACTCCACCACCCTTTCGGCGTAGGCAGCATCGCGGTGGTTGTGGGTCACCATCACGATGGTGCAGCGGAGGTCGTGGTGCAGGTCGGTGAGCAGTCGCATCACCTCCTGCCCCTGCTTAGAGTCGAGGTTGCCCGTGGGTTCGTCGGCCAGGATGAGACGCGGACGGCTCACCACGGCACGGGCCAGAGCCACCCGTTGCTGCTGACCGCCCGAAAGTTCGGCTGGATACATGAGCATGCGGTGGCTGATGCCCAATCGGCGCAAGAGTTCTTCCACCCGTGGCCTGCGCTCGGCGCGCGAATAGCCCAGCAGTTTCAGCGGCAGTTCCACATTTTCCCACACCGTGAGTTCGTCTATCAGGTTGAACGACTGAAAGACAAAGCCCAGATGGCGGCGGCGCATGGTGGTACGTTGCGACTCGCTCAAGGCATACATATCCACCCCATCCATCAGGCAGCGTCCCTCGGTGGGTGCATCGAGCAGCCCCACGATGTTGAGCAGCGTCGTCTTGCCCGACCCCGAAGGCCCCATGATGCAGAGGAACTCGCCATCGGGAATGTCGAGGCACACATCGCGCAGCGACACCGTGTGAGGAAAACTTTTCGTGACGTTTTCAAGTTGAATCATAAGTAACTACACTACATTATCTTATACGATGATTCCTTCATCGGATTTCAGAAAGTATTTTCATTCGGTCTTCACCGCCAAAGTCAAGTCTTTCGTGGCCGCATGCAGGTTTTGCCACACGACGACCAGCCCCACGATGAGAGCCAGCAGGGCCAGCACCGAGAGCGGCATCCACCAGGGCATGACGGTTCGGTCGTAGAAAGTGGCGAGCCAGCGCTGTGCAAGCACGTAGGCCAGCGGCATGCCCAGGGCTGCACCGGCGAGGAGCAGCAGGCCGTAGCGGCGCATCTGCATGAGGATGAGTTCGGCAGTCGTCATGCCGAGCACTCGGCGGATGGCCATGCTGCGGAGCATGTGGCGGCGTTCCACCATCGCCACAGCGAGCAACCCCAAGAGCGTGACGAGGATGCTGCTCACGGCCAGCACCAGCATCTGGCGGGCCAAGCGGAGTTCGTGGGCATAGAGCCGCTCCACCACCTCGTCGTAGTCGTGGAAGCGGAACTGACGCTCTGCCTCTTCGGGAGAATAAAGACGGCCGAAGTGCCGCACCTGCTCATAGCGGCGGAAGAGCGTGTCGGCCATTGCCTGCTTGTCAACCCCTTCGGCCACACGCACCATCACATACACATAGGATGAAGCCACCTGCTGCCCCACAATGAAGGCGTTGCGCATGCCCAGCGTGTCGGCCTCGCGCAGGGAGTTGAGCCGCAGGTCTTCGCACACAGCGTCCACATGCAGCAAGGCGTTCTGCCCTTGGTGCAACACCCGAATCTGCTGATGATATTGGTCGGCCACCCGCTGCTGCAAGACGAGGTAGGGGGTTTCTCTCTTCTCAGGCGGGTCAGCGTCTCCCGTTTCCAGCACGTCAATCCCCATCGTGCGGAAGTAGTGCTTATCGACTCGCCCAAGATTCCATCCTTCGCCTTCCCAAGATGTTCCCTCCGAAGCCGTCCGGCGAGTGACATACACGTGGCCTGTGACAAACAGCGTCAGCGTCTGCATCTGCACAAACGGCACCATGTCGGTGAAACTCACGTCCTCCACACCTGGCACCTCCATCAGTGCCGAGCGCAAATCCTCGTCGGTGCCGCCGTCCTCCACATGATAGTTCCGTGCATAGAGCAGACGCTCCTTGTCGAAGCCGTAATCGGTGTTGAGGGCATGGCGGTTTTGCCACACGATGAGTCCGAAGAAGAGCAGGATGGCACTCGTCATGGCCAGTTGCAGACCGAGGGTGAGCGTGCGCAGCCAGCGTCCGCGAGGCGAGAGGGCATAGCGCGCACGGATGACCATGGAGAGCGGCACATGGGTGAGTCTATAGGCCGGATAGAGGGCCGAAACCACTCCCACGAGCAGGGTGAAGCCACCCAGCCAGAGGAGGAGCCGGCTGTTGAGTGCATTGGTCAGCGACAGGGGCTGCGGTGCCACCATCTGTAGGGTGTCCATCTGCGACAGCCCCAGCAGCACCACCACGGCCAGCAGGAATGCCAATGCCGCCCTGCCCACACTGCCTGCCACGACGGCCCACCACACCTGCCCCACTGGCTGGCCCAGCACCAGACGCGTGTTGATGCTCTTCATGTGCATCGGCACGGCCACCATGCCGATGTTCAGTGCATTGAACATTGCCATGAGCAGCACGGCGAAGGAGGCGAGCAACAGGGCCAAGTCGCCAGCCCCGCCGAGGGGAAGCGAGACCGCTGCATCGCCAAGACGGAGTGTGAAGCCCTCGCTGGCCGACTGACGCAACGCGGTGTATTTCAGTTGCAGCCCATCGTAGGTGTTGGCCAGCATGGGGTCTTGTCGGCAGAGGCTGTCCAGCCGCTGCCGGAAGGCACGTTCCACGTCGCCCAGGTGGTCGGGATGGTCGAGGCGGATGTAGGTCTTGAACCACCAAGAGCCAGAAGAGCCTCGGGCATAATTGGCGGTGTGATAGACCGCATTGGGCATCTCCGCCACTTCGGGCAGGTCGCGATAGACCCCGACCACAGGCACCGGGTCGGTGTTGGGGTTGTACCATCGCAGTTCACGGCCCACGGCCTGCTCGGTGCCGTAGAGTTGGCGGGCCACCGAGGCGGGAATGATGACACCGCTCGTGCCGCCCTTGGCATAGCGGTCGCTGCCACACACCATGTGGAGTCCCCAGGCCGACAGCCCCATCGGCAAGGCATCGCTCACATGGCCGAGCATGGCCATACGCTCGCCATAGATGGTTGTGAACCCCTTGTTGCCCACACCGATGGCTGACTCCTGAAAGGCGGTGACAGCCTCCACGTGGGGCATCTGCACGAAGAGTTCGGCCAACTGCGGCGTGAGCAACGAGGGGTCGCCCGTCAGCATCGGTCCCGTCTGTTCCACCCTGAACACCCGTTCGCTGTGGGCTATGGCGCTGTCGAGGTCGGCCCCGTGCCACACGTAGGAGAGGAACACATAGCACACCACCAGCGCCACCGCCAAACTGGCGATGCCGAAACAATGATGGATGTGCATGCGTAACTTCATGTGGAAAGACCTGGGTTTTTCTGTCCACAAAGTTACGCATTCCCGTCCGTCCGGCCAAGCATTCAGCCGACGAGACAGAAAAAGTGTCCAAAAATTAGACACTCCGCTGCCCCGAAGAGCAGATTTCCGCCACGTTTTGTGGGTCGTCGCCCCCATGTCCGAAAGCCCCCTTCCAATGCCTCAAAACAGGTGTGAGTCACACCTATGGTACACGTGTGACTCACACCTATGGTAGGGGTGTGACTCACACCTGTTTTGAGGCATTGGAAGGGGGGAATTGGAGGATGTGGAAATGTGGGGGCAGCACGGGTTCAAGTACGGCGTTTGGGGTTGTGGCTAAACTTCCACTGCAACGAAAGGAGCACGTAGCGGCCCAGACCGTTGCGCCAAGTCTCGACACGCCCCTGTGCATTGGCCGTATAGGAGAAGTTGGTGCGCTGGGCCAGCAAGTCATAGCCACGCAGAAGGAGGAGCAGTTTGCCTCTGAGGAAGGGACGCGAGAGGGTGGCATTCCACACAGGTTCATCAGTGTTCATGGAGGGGTCGGTGTAGCCTCGGCGCGAATAGACGGTGAAGTCGGTGGAAAGGGAAACTTTCCACAGCAGGGGGGTGGTGGCGGAGAGGCCGTAGTGGAAGCGGAAGGTGTTGATGGCGGCCATAGAGGAGGTGATGCCCTCCTGCTGGCGTCGGTGGGTGTTCTCCCACGTCAAATTGCCCGAAAGTCGGACGGAGAGTTTATCCTTCTGGTAGCGCAGCGAGGGAGAAAAGGTTGTTCCATGCACCCACACGGTGCTTCGCGCGCTGTTTCCGTCGCCGTCGGTGCTGGCCAAATCGACTATGTGATCCAAGCGGTAACTGGCATCGAGTGAGAAGCGGAAGAGATTGGCAGAATCGAGGGGCATGCCCAGATTGTAGAGGAACCCTGCATACCAGTTGCCGTCCACATTGGCTGGACGATAGGTGCGCACACCCGTCTGCTGGTTGTAGGAGTAGCCTTGCACCACACGGTTATCGGTGAGGCTTCCCGACACGCTCACATAGTGGTTGGGCGTTTTGGCATCGCCCGACCGCTGGAAGTAGGCAGCGAAGGTATAGGCGGTCTGCTGCTGCAAGTCCGGATTGCCCAGCATGACGGCCAAGGGATTGTTGGTGTTGGTGCGGTCGAGCATCTGGAGAAGGCTGGGCGGGGTGTGAGTGATGTTGGCTCTGAGATAGAAGTAGCGGCTGAAGTTGTTGCGGGCCACCGAGAGGCTGACCGAGGGGTCAAAGGTGGTGTAGTGTCGGCTCAGCGAGGTGGAGAGGGGGTCGCTGCGATAGTCCATGCGCTGGCGGATGTGGCACACAGGGAGTTCGAGACGGAAGTTGGTGTAGTTTCCATCAGCGTCCTTGGTGTAACCAGACACGATGCCGGCACGATAGTCACGGCTCATTTGCCCATAGGAGAAGGAGTTGGCGAGGTCGGGGACATGGATTATTGAGGAACCTGCCACAAGGTCACCTTCTCCATACAGGGGGAGGGATGGGGAGAGGGTATAGTAGTCGTTGACGTTGTTCTGATACTCCTGCTCATAGCGTCCGTAGGTCTCCACACTCCAACCGCTGAGCCATGCGATGGTGTAGTTGAGACGGGCATTCCAGCAGTAGGAGTGGCTGGGGGTGTCGTCGTGGCGATTGCGGTCGGTGCTGCGGTCGGGGTCGTGGTGGTAGCGGTACTGCTCTTGGGCATCGCCCTCGCCGGGATTGCGCCAATAGTGACCATTCAAGTAGAGGTCAATGTGGTCGCCCCACGGCAGTTTGAGGGTAAGGGCGTTCAGCATCTGCACGTTGAAGTTGCGGCTGCGATAGTGCGAACGGGTCTGGGTGGTGTTGACGGTGTCGGCCTCGGTGATGCCCGGAGCGAAGGGGTCGGTGGCAAACATGGCCGAGGCCGATTGGTTCCAGTCGTGGTGGCGGTTGTAGGTGAGGTCGAGGCGCGTGTCCATGTTGAAAGGCACCTTGAGTTGGGGCAGTTTGACACGGAAGTTGTCGCCGAAATTGAAGGTGAAATCGCGCGAACGGCTGCTGCTCTCGTTGTGGCTATAACTGTTGCCGCTGCTCAGGTAGTTCTCGGTCGAGGTGCGGCTGACAAAGTCGCCACGGTCCCACTCCACACTGTAGTCCACATTGTTGGTCACCTTGTTGTCCTTACCGTTCATCATGAGGTTGCCATTCAACCGGTGGGTGGTCGTGCGTCCGTTCTGCCCCGTGTTGTCGCGCCAGTCGCCGCTCTGGGTGGGTCGCCCCTGCTGGTTGATGTTGTTGGTATTGCCCATCAGGGCCATGCGGGTGTTGTCGGAGAATCGGGCGGCAAAGAAGCGGGCCATGTAGCGGTCGGCCTCCGTAGTCCGCTCAGCATCAAGACCTTCGGGAGTGGCAATGCCGCCGCCAGCCTCGAGGTTGCCCATGTAGCCAATGCTGTACTCGCGCTTCAACTGCACGTCCATCACATACTCCTTCTCCTCTACGTCGCGGCCCAAGAACTCGCTGCGCTCGGTGGTCTTGTTGAACACTTTCACCTCCTTCACCGTGTAGTAGGGCAGATTCTCCAGCATCACCTTGTTCTTGCCCTTGAAGAAGTCTTTTCCATTCAGGGTCAGGTAATCGACCTTGCGGCCGTTCACCTTGATTTCGCCGTCATCGTTCAGTTCCACACCGTCCATCTGGCGGAGCAGGCCGTCGAGCATGGAGCCTTCGGGCACATTGAAGGCATCGGCATTATAGACCAGGGTGTCGCCTCGGTAGGCAATGCGCACTTTCGTGGCCTTGACCACCACCTCGCCCAGTTCGCGGTCCATGTCGGAGAGCCGCTGCTCCTTGGGCTTGCGCTTCATGTAGTGCCAGGGAGCGTCGAAAAAGGTGTTGCGCTTGATGTAGCGGATGTTGAAATGCACGTATGTGTCTTCGTAGTCGGGATGCTCGGCCTTGATGATGAGCCGCTGCGCCACGGCGGGCACACGGGTCTTGTAGGTGGCATCGTAACTCACGCCGGGCTGCGGATTGCCCCACACACGGGTGGTGTCGAGAACGGTGCTGTCGGTTGTCATCACGGTGATTTTCACATCGCGAATGCCCTGCTTGGTGAACGAGTCGCGCACATGGCCCCACACGGAGATTTTGCGCTCGGTCTCCTGTGCAGAACTGAATGCGCTACACATTACTAATAAGAAGAAAAGTATTTGTCTCATATCGGTTGGTTTTTGATGTTGTCGGAAAAATCTCCGCCTCGAACCTCACGACCCAAGGCGAAGCATCATGTTCTAAATGAATTTACTAATTTGCATAACTAATCTTTTTTACACTTGTGCATCACTCTTTTCACGGACAAAGTTAGCCTGCCACGCACAAATGAGCGGAAAGAAAAACGCGGAAAAATCGGGAGTGTCAAAAAATTAGACACTTTTGTGTCCAAATATTGGACATGCCCCTTTTTCCTCCTGAGAAATTTTGCCGTTTTGAGGATTTAAGCGTACTTTTGCAAAAAGAAACAAGAAGACTCATGTATCAATCCATCCTCGTCATCGACGACAATCCCAACGTGCTCATCTCGCTGCGCTATCTGCTGAAGAAGACTTTTGAGCAGGTGCTTACCCTCAATGCACCCGACAGCATCCCGACCGTGATGGCTCAGAATGCCGTCGATGTGGTGCTGCTCGACATGAACTTCTCTCTCGGCCTGAACACGGGCAATGAGGGCCTCTTCTGGCTCGACAAAATCAAGCAGTTGCATCCCGAGGTGCCTGTGGTGCTCTTCACCGCCTACGCCGACATCGAATTGGCGGTGCAGGCACTGAAGCGCGGGGCTGCCGACTTTGTGGAGAAGCCGTGGGACAACAACAAACTGGTGGACACGCTCAAGAGTGCCATCAACCGCCAGCAGCAAATCCGACCGCTGGCAGAAGTGGAGGATGCCCACGTGAGAAGTGCGGTGGATAAGTGTCACGGCAACCTGCGCCTGGCTGCCGACCTGCTGGGCATCAGCCGACAGACTTTATACAACAAACTCAAACAATCGCGGCCATGATTTTCAACACTTCTGCTTATCCGCTCGTGCTTGAAGCCATTCGCAATGGTGACTTCTCCTTTCGCCTACCGACGAAAGGACTGCTGCCGGGCGAACGTGCGGCACGCGAAACCATCAACTGCATGATGGAACTGATGCAAGAGCAGCGGCAGGACATCGAGATGGCTTCGTGGGAGAAACTGACACGAACACTCACCCACGAAATCATGAACTCGCTGGCACCCATCGTCTCGCTTACAGCCACCTTCATGCAGGAAGAGAGCATCAGGCGTTCCGACCTCTACGAAGGTATGAAAGCCATCCACGACACAGCCGAGGGACTGCACACGTTTGTGGATGGCTACCGCAAGTTCTCATCGCTGCAACCGCCTCAACCTGAAGACATCGACATGAGGAAACTGCTGAACGGAATACAGAGCATGGCTGGAGAGATGGACGTGGAAGTGAAGGTGGAGCCTGCCGACCTCCGACTGCATGCCGACCCCAACCTGATGCGGCAGGTGCTGATGAACCTGACGAAGAACGCACTGGAGGCTGATGCCAAACGCATTCTCATCTCGGCCTTCCGCTGCCAGAAGGACACGCTTCGCATCTTTTTCTACAACGATGGCCGCCCCATCCCCACGTCTGAACGCAATGAGATTTTCGTGCCATTCTTCACGACTAAGAAAACGGGCAACGGCATAGGTCTGAGCCTATGCCGCCGCATGATTCAACTTTCGGACGGCACAATCAGCCTGCTGCCCGAAGGTACGAACGGATGGAATGTGGGGTTTGAACTGGTGCTGAAGACCAAGACGGCCTAACCTCCCAGCAGGGCTTGGGCCACCGTTAGGTCGAAGGGTGTGGTGATTTTGATGTTCTCGCGATTGCCAACGACAAGGGTGACAGGGTGGCCATAGCGTTCGACCACGGAGGCATCGTCGGTAAAAAAGTCTGTGTAGGGTTGGGAATAAGCGGCTCTCAGCAGGGCTGACGAGAACACCTGCGGAGTCTGGACGAGGCGGTAGTCGGAGCGGGAAACGGTTTCGGAATGGCCCTGACCAGTGAGGTGGCGAATGGTCTCCACCACATCTGTGACGGGGATGGCGGCCTCGGTGTGGGCGGCTTCGTCATAAGCAGCACGGATGGTGTCGAGGCTGACGAAGGGACGCACACCGTCATGCACACCAACAAGGGTAGCATGGGGAGAGACGAGGGCAAGGCCATTCTTGACAGAGTGGAAACGAGTCTCTCCACCATTAGCCAGCGTGTAGGGGGCTGAAAAATGGTACTGCTGGCAGAGCGTTTGCCAATAGTCTTGCTGACTTTCGGGCAAGACGAGCACCACCTGCATTTCCGCGTCGAAGGCGAGGAAACGCTCGATGGTGTGCATGAGGATGGGTTTGCCGCCAACGGGAAGGAACTGCTTGGGGATGTCGCCTCCCATGCGGAGTCCCTTGCCACCAGCCACGATGATGACAGCGTTCATAAAACTAAAAGTTAAAAACTAAAAACTAAAAGTAGAAGTATGAAGGCTTATCGCGTTCGAGTAACTTGCACTTTTAGTTTTTAGTTTTTAGTTTTTAACTTAAAAATTATACATCATGCTCTGACGCAACTGGTCGGCGGTGTCCTTGCCGCAGAAGTGTTCCACGAGGGCATAGCCGAGGGCAAGAGCGGCGGCAGGACCTTTACCTGTGAACATCAGTCCATCGCGCTCCACCAAGGCTGCGGTGTAGGTGGCTCCTGTCAAGTACTGCTCGAAGCCTGGATAGCAAGTCATCTTCTTACCTTCGGCAAGGCCAAGGTTGCCATAGACCATCGGGGCGGCACAGATGGCAGCAAGGGCTTTTCCTGCTGCATGATGGGCAAGGATGACCTTGCGAAGTCCTTCATGGTCATTCAGGTTGGCCGCACCGGGCATGCCACCGGGCAGGAAGAGCAGGTCGGCATCCGTGTAGTCGTTGTCGGCAAAAAGAGAGTCGGCCACCACTGGGACGCTGTGTGCGCCAAGCACAGTCTTGTCGCTCATGATGGACACGGTTTTGACTGACAGCCCTGCGCGACGCATCACGTCAATAGGGCCGAGGGCTTCCACTTCTTCGAAGCCAGTGGCGAGAAAAGCGTAAATCATATCATTTTATTTTAGTTTGAATCGGTAGGTAATGGTGCCACTCTCGGTGCGGTCGCCGTCGGAGAACTTCGACTGCTTGGCGGCAGCGATGGCGGCATTCTTGAGGGCTGCGGACGAGGTGGTACTGCTGGTCACAGTGGCACTGACAACGGCTCCTGTTGCGCTGACTTGGATGGACACCACCACGGTGCCTTCGCTGTTGGGGTCGGCATAGTTGGGTTTAGCCAGATAGACCACGAGGCGGTTGCCCACATGGGCCGATGTGCCTGTGCCAAGTCCGCCTGTGCCACTGGTGGCTCCTGTGTTGCTGTTGCCTGTGGGCGAACCCTGCGCACCATTGCCTTTGGTGTTGCCACTGCTGCCTTTGTTGCCTGCATTGCCAAATGCACCTGCCACACGGCTGTTGGCTGCTGCTGCGGCTTTTCGTTCGGCTTCAGCCTTCTTGCGGGCGGCTTCCTCTGCCGCACGTTTCTTGGCGGCTTCTTCGGCGGCTTTCTTCTTGGCGGCCTCTTCTGCAGCCCTTTTCTTGGCAGCCTCTTCGGCGGCCTTCCTGCGGGCAGTTTCTTCGGCTATGCGTTTCTTTTCGGATTCCTCTGCCGCCCGTTTTTTGGCGGCTTCCTCGGCGGCTTTCTTCTTGGCCTGTTCGGCTGCAATAGACTTTTCCTGCTCTTGGGTGATGAGGGGTTTGGAGGATGGTTGAGGTTTGGGAGCAGGTTCTGGTTTGGGAGTTGGAGGAGGTGCCACGGGCACCGGGTCAGTGGGTTCGGAAGATTCTGTGGGTTCAGAAGGTTCGGTGGGGTCGTTTTCCTCGGCACTCTCAGGAGAGGTCTCGGCTGGGAGTCCGCCTAAGTCTTCGCCACCAGCATCTTCGACCATGCCAAGGAGCACGGGTACTCCGTCTTCCTGGTCGGGGTCGGGCTGTAGAGCGGAGAGCGAGAGGAAGGCGAGCAGGAGAACGAGGACGAGATGCACCAGGAGGGTGGCAAGTCCGGCCTTGAGATTTTTCTTCTTGTTGTCGGTCATTGGCGAGAGGGAGGTCGCGTGGCGAGCACCATCTTGAAGTGGTGTTCGTTGGCGATGCTGAGGATTTCAACGATATTCCTGTAGGGCACGGCCTCGTCGGCATAGAGCGAGACGAAGAGTTCGGTGGAGTCGTTCACCTGTGCGCCCAGCACCTGTGGCAGTTCTTCGAGGGTGACGGGTTCTTCTTGCCCGTTGCCGGCTGCGGCATAGAGGTTGAGGTCTTTGTCGATGACGACCCGTGCCGTGGCCTTCACCGTGGTTTGTTTCCGGCTCTGGGGCAGGAGCACCTTGATGGCATTGGGTGAGACCATCGTGCTCGTAATCATGAAGAAGATGAGCAGGAGGAAGATGATGTCGGTCATCGACGCCATGTTGAACGTCGGGCTGACCCTGGTTCTTCGCTTAAACATAGGCTTACTCTCCTTCGCTTACGATGTCCATGAATGTGAGCGACTTGGCCTCTATCTCGTTCACCACACCGTCTATCTTGGCCACCAGATAGTTGTAGCCAAAGAGAGCCACGATGCCCACGGCCAGGCCTCCCACTGTGGTAATCATGGCCTGATAGATGCCGCCCGAAAGGAGGCTGATGTCGATGTTGCCGCCGGCATTGCTCATCTGCCAGAAGGCTTCGACCATGCCGATGACGGTGCCGAGGAACCCTATCATGGGTGCTCCGCCGGCGATGGTGGCCAGCACGGGCAGCCGCTTCTCCATCGTGGCAATCTCCAGGTTGCCCGTGTTCTCGATGGCGGTCTGAATCTCGGAGGCGGGCTTTCCGATGCGGCTGATGCCACGCTCTATCATGCGGGCAGCAGCGGTGTCGGTGTTGCGGCAGAAGTTGATGGCCGACTTCACGTCGCCATTCTTCAGATAGTCGCGGATGCGGTCCATGAAGAGTTTGTCGTCCTTGCCCGCATTGCGGATGGCGATGAAACGCTCCACAAAAATATAGACAGCGACGAGCGAGAGGATGGCGAGCACAATCATGATCCATCCGCCTTTCGAGGCGAGTTCCAGAATGCTGAGTTCTTCCATAATGTTTGGGTAATTTACTATCAAATATCAATTAGAAATGACTTTTTTCTGAATCGCAAAGAAGAAAAACCGATGATAATCTGTATCTTTGCAACCGATTCGTGTGCAAAAATACGGTTTTTCACCCATACAAGACAAAAAAAAACTCTTAAATATGACTAAAAAACTGAAGTTCGCCCTGTTTGGCAACATACACCAGGAGCGCAAGAGTGCCGCCGTGCAGAAATTTCTCGCCATCGCCACCGAGCGGAAGGCCGAACTGGCCATGCCAGAAGCCTTTCACCAGTTTTTGAACGAAAATCTGAAGATACACGTGCCCGCATGCGAAATCATCAAGGACAACCAGTTCACCGCCGACTACGTGGTGTGCATGGGCGGAGACGGCACTTTTCTCGACGTGGCCAGCCGTGTGGGCGACAAGGAGATTCCCATCATCGGCATCAACACAGGACGTCTGGGCTTTCTGGCCAGTTTCTCGCCCGACCACATCGAGGCCACACTGGCCGACATCTACGACGGCAACTTCGGCGTGGAGTCGCACAGTGTGCTCACCATCTCGTGCGATGAGATGGAACTGAAGGGCTATCCCTTCGCACTGAACGAGATAGCCCTGCTGAAGCACGACATCTCGTCCATGATTTCCATCCATACGGACATCAACGACGAATACCTGACCACCTACCAGGCCGATGGACTCATCGCAAGCACACCCACTGGCAGCACAGCCTACTCGCTCAGCGTGGGCGGCCCCATCATTGTGCCACAGAGCGATGCCATCTGCCTCACGCCCGTGGCACCCCACAGCCTCAACATGCGCCCCATCGTGCTGTGCGACAACAGCGAGGTGAGCCTCCGTGTGGAGAGCCGGAGCCACAGTTTCCTCATTGCCATCGATGGCCGCAGCCAGAGTTATCCCGACAACATCCACCTGCGCATCCGAAAGGCACCCTACACCGTCAAGGTCGTCACTCACCAGGGACAGAGTTTCTTCTCCACCCTGCGCAAAAAGATGATGTGGGGAGCCGACAGCCGAGGCTGACAAGGCCGCCGCAAGAGGCCATCCGGGAAAGTCCTCCCACAAGGGGCTTTCAGCACCACAAAACAGGTGTGAGTCACACCCCTACCACAGGTGTGAGTCACACCCCTACCATAGGTGTGAGTCACACCTATTTTGAGACTACGAGACAACCTACACTGCATGCAACTGAACAAGACAAAATATTCAACAAAGCAAATCGCCGCATGGCTGTGGCGACACCACCGCAACTGCCGCCTGCAAGCCCTGCTCAATGCCCTCATCGGCCTCGCGCTGGTGGGTCTCGGACTGCTCAGCGTCGATACCATCCGCTCGCTCACCGACATTGCCACCCACGCCAAGGAGGGAAGCATCATCTGGACGGCCGTGCTGCTGGGTGCCGTGTTCCTGTGCGAACTGCTCATGCACATCGCCTCCACTTGGATTTCGGCGGTGCTGGGTGTGAAGACGCAAAACCTGATGCAGCAGTTCTTCTTCCGACAGTTAATCAAGGGCAAGTGGCACGGCATCGAGAAGTTCCACAGCGGCGACGTCATCAACCGCCTCTTCGGCGATGTGGGCGACATCGTTGATTTGATGACCGACGTGCTGCCCACCGCCATTGTGGTGGTCACACAGTTTCTGGCATCGTTCATCTACCTCTACGTGATGGACCGCACCCTGGCCATCATCGTCATCATCACCTCGCCCATCTTCGTGCTGCTCTCGCGCATCTACTTCAAGCGCATGCGACGCATCGTGCGCACCATCAAGGACAGCAACTCGGCCATCCAGGCCATCATTCAGGAGAGCATCCAGCACAAGATGGTCATCAAGGTGCTGGGACAGGAGAATGCGATGGTGGACAAACTGGAACAACGCCAAAGCCTGCTGCGCAAGCAAATCAAGAGCCGCGCCAAGTTCTCCATCCTCTCCAAGACACTGGTCAACATCGGTTTTGCCGGAGCCTTCCTCGTGGCCCTCACGTGGGGACTCTTCCAACTGCAAGAGGGACTCATCACGATGGGCGTGCTCATGGCCTTCACCCAACTCATCAACCGCATCCAGCGCCCCATGCTCGATGCCGCCCGCCTGCTGCCCATCTTCGTAAACAGCCTCACCTCGTGCGAACGACTGATGGAACTGGAGGAACTGCCGCTGGAGGAAGAGGGAGACCCCATCCTGCTGGAGGGCAACGTAGGCATCCGCTTCGACGACGTGTCCTACTTCTACACCAAGAAGGGCCGCACCGTCATCCGCCACTTCTCCCACGACTTCCGTCCCGGTTCTTTCACGGCCATCCTCGGCGAGACTGGTGCCGGCAAGACCACCCTCATCCGCCTCATCCTTGCCCTCATCACACCCACCGAAGGCAAGGCCGAAGCCTACACCCTCCCCCCATCCCAACCATCCTCCTCATGCGGAGAGAGGTTTCCCCTCTCTCAAGCCCCCTCCCAATCCGTCTCTCTCTCCCCTGCCCTGCGCTCCAACTTCTCCTACATCCCTCAGGGAAACACCCTCTTTTCCGGCACCATCCGCGACAACTTGCTGATGGGCAACCCCACCGCCACCACCACCGAGATGCACCAAGCCCTCCACCTGGCCATGGCCGACTTCGTCTTCAACCTCCCCGACGGCCTTGACACCCACTGTGCCGAACAAGGCGGCGGTCTCTCCGAAGGGCAGGCACAGCGCATCGCCATCGCCCGTGCCATCCTCCATCCCTGCCGCGTACTCCTGCTCGACGAGGCCACCTCTGCCCTTGACGTGCAGACAGAAAAAAAACTGCTTGAGAACCTCAAGCAGCATTTCCACGACCGCACCATCATCTTCATCACTCACCGTCTTGCCGTGGTCGATTTCACCAGCGACGTCATCAGGATGGTGCGGCAATAAGCCTTTCATCAATAAGAAATAAGAGAAACCGACAGCCACTCACTTGACGGCGACACGCAGCGTGTCGCCGTCGATGCTGATGTCGCGGCTGAAGTTGCGCAGCATGACCATCGCAACGCTGTTGTCGTCGGTCTCGAACATAGCCGGGTCGATGGCTTGCGGACAGCGGACTGTCCACTGCAACGTGTCGTCTTGTTCCGAATAAGCCAGCGTGAGCCGTGTGCCTGGCTGGAGGCCCGACCGGGCTGAGCCGAGGATGGACAGCGACTCGTCGATGACGTGGAACACGCCGTCAGTCCTGACACGCGACAGGTTGTAGTGGCGGCAGAACTGCTCCATCTGTGCCATCATGGCATACCAATCGAAGTGCTCGCTCTCGATGAGGAAAGCAGTCTCGTGCATCTGGCGGATGAACTGACGGGTGAGTTCGTGCTGCGGATGGTCGAAGAGTTGGTCGGGGGTGCCGTCCTCATAGACCACTCCCTCGGCAAAGAACAACACGCGGCTACTCACCTGACGGGCAAAGCGCATCTCGTGAGTCACCACAATCATGGTCATGCCCTCACGAGCCAGCCGTGTCATCACACCCAGCACCTCGCTCACCATCGTGGGGTCGAGGGCTGAAGTGGGTTCGTCGAAAAGCAGTATCTCAGGTTCCATAGCCAATGCACGGGCAATGGCCGCGCGCTGCTTCTGTCCGCCAGAGAGTTGGTCGGGCATGGCATCGGCACGTTCGGCCAGTCCCACCATCTCAAGCAGTTCTCGCCCTTTCCGCTCGGCCTCTTCGCGGCTCTTGCCCAACAGTCCGATGGGGGCGAGAGTGATGTTGTCGAGCACCGAAAGGCCGTTAAACAGGTTGAACGACTGGAAAACCATGCCCATCTTGCGGCGCAGTTGGGACACATCGGCATGGGGTGCCAAGATATCTTGCCCGTCGATGAGGATGTGTCCGTCCGTGGGTTGCTCCAACAGATTCAGACAGCGCAGGAAGGTGCTCTTGCCGGTGCCGGAGGGACCGATGATGGAGATGACCTCGCCACGATGCACGTCGAGGCTGATGTCGCGCAGCACCGGGAGCGTGCCGTAGTTCTTCTTCAGATGGGCGATGCTGATGACCGTGTCGCCGATGGCGCCCTGGCTGGTCTCTCCATGGGGCCGGGCCAAGACTTGCGGCTTCCGACGGCGCAGGACGAGCCATGCACCGCCACCCACCAGAAGGAGGATGGCTGCTATCCACACTCCGACGGACAGCAACTCTGTCTCTTCGTCTTCGGCAAGGGCCGGCGCTGCAAGGATGTCCGTCTCTCCCTTCCGCACAAGAAACATGATGTGCGACTCGATGTAGCCGTCGGAGAAGAGCACTTGTTTCTTACGTTCTTCGGTGATGCTGACAGAACACATGGCCATATCGACCTTGCCCGTCTGCACGGCGGGAATCTGCGAGGCGAAGTCCATCGTGAGATACTCTAACCGCCAGTTGCGACGGTTGGCCCACTCTGTCAGGATGTCAATCTCCAAGCCCGACGGCTGTCCCGAACAGATGAAACTGAACGGCGGCATGGCGGGGTATATGGCCACATGCAGAAGGCGCCCTGTCCCATGCTGTTGCGGTATTGCTATGGCAGGATATACACCTTGGCCACCTGCTGCAACCATGTCCGCTTGCTCATGCGCATCCAGCACACCAGCCCGCCCAGCACTGTACCTAAGAGCACTGCGCAGAGGGTGATGAGGAGCGTCACCTGCAAGCCATCCAGTATCATCCGATAGCGGTCTTCCACAATCAGGTTGTTCGTAAAACTCTCTGCCACGCCCTTCGCTACCGACGTGCAACTACTCAGCCCCAAGCCACACAAAGCAAGGGTAAACATCATCCATAATGTCGTTCGTTTCATTTTTGTAAATTTGTTAGTTAGCGAGATTGTGGGGGCCTATATTAGCGGGTTTCATCACCACACCTTCCTTCTTCATGCCGTCTATCTTGATGGCGATGGGGAAATCGAAGCGCACATGACGCACATGGTCGGTCTCTTCCACTGCTGGAAGGGAGTTGAGGAGGGACTGGAGGTAGATGCCATCGCCCATGAAGTCGTTGACCGTGAAGTAACCCACACCCATCGAGGTGAGGTTTTGGAAGAAGTGAGTGCCTTGACTCGGCTCCACGCGGAAGTTGCGCAGACCCGCCTCAACGATGACCTTGGCAGCAGAGATGTGGGGCCACTTGACGGGGATGCCCAGCCATGAGTCGCTCGAACCCCAACGGCCAGGACCGACCAGCACGTAGTTCTCGCCCCGTTGGAGGAAGCCACGGTTGATGCGTTCTATCTCTTCGGCTGTGGCAGGATTGTTGGCTGCACTATAGTCCTCAGTCTTCACATACACCACATCGTGCACGTCGCTGATGATGCCGTGACCGATGGCATTGTGGCTGCGGATCAGGCAGTCCTCATCGGCTATCTGAGTAATATCTTCGTCCAACTGCATCTGGTTATCGACCATCGGACGAATCTGCAAGAGATAGAACTCGCCCGAACGGTCGTCGTGCAGGTTGACGGCAAACTCAATCTCCACGGGTCGTGCCATCTCCTGCTGCCCATAGCGGAGCACCTTCTGCAAGAGTTCGGGCAGCGGGAAAACTCCGTTCTGCAACACGCCCGAGAAGGAGATAATCTTTCGGTTCTTCCCTTCGTAGTAACCATCGTAGATGCACTGGTCGTAGGGGTCGAAGGTGGAGACTATCCACTTGAGGGAACCATCGTGGTCGGCATCGCGCACGGTCACCTTTTTCAGATTGAAGGCATCGTCCACCTGAAAGGCCAGCATGTTGCCCACGCCCTCGTGTTCGTTCGCTTCCACATCAAGCGCATAAAACTTCGTTTGTGTCTCTCTCAGTGCAATCTCCATCTCGCTGGTCTGCAACACCTTGTCGGGATGATGAGGACAGACACGCAGGCAAAGGCCACCATCGACGATGTACTTGCCCAGTCCGAGAGCCAGTTCCACGATGCCCTCGTCGGCACGTTCGTCGCCGATGGGATAGTAGTTAATGCTGCGTCCCACACCCGATATGGTGGGATAGAAGCCACTCTCATACTTCTGTCCTACCACCTCCTGCAGGATGACAGCCATCTTCTCTTGGTCAATGACATTGGAGGTGGCCACCATGTAGTCTTTCGAGGCGTGGTAGAAGACGCTGGCATAGACACTCTTGATGGCATTGGAGAGCATTTCGAGCCGCACATACTTGTCGTCGGCACGAGGTATCATGTAGGTGGAATAGATGCCAGCAAAAGGCTGGTAGTGGCTGTCTTCGAGCAGGGAAGAGGAACGGATGGCCACAGGGCCACCCACCACGTCCATAAAAGACATGAGGTCATCGGCCAACTCTTCGGGCAGACGACCACGCAGGAAGTACTGCAGGATTTCCTCGTCGGGCAGGTCGGAAAGAGCCACCTCATAGAGTCCATTGGCCTCCATAAATCGGTCGAAGATGTCGGTGCAGAGCACCACTGTCTTGGGAATCTGCACCGAGGCATTCTCGTAGTCGTTGAGGTCTGTGCGCCTCTTGATGATGTTGTCGAGGAAGGCCAAGCCCCGGCCCTTGCCGCCGAGGGAGCCTTCGCCAATGCGGGCAAACTGGCTGTAACTGTCGAAGCGGTCGCGGTGGAAGATAGCCACCACACCTCGGTTCTTCATGCGGCGGTAACTGACAATGGCATCGAAGATGTACTGCCTGTGTGCATCCACATCAGTCTCCACCTTCCAGGTTATCTTCTTCAGGAACTCGGCTACGGGGAAGATGGCACGAGAGGCCAGCCAGCGAGAGACATTGTTGTGACGCAGGTGGTAGCCCAACGAGTCAGCAGGCAGGGTGAAGATGTTGTCTTGCAACTCTTTCAGGTTATGCACACGAGCCACTTCCTTCATCGTGTCGGGATTACGGAAAATGAAGTCGCCAAACCCGAAATGCTTGGTCAGCACATCTTTCACGTCCTGATTGAGTTTCTTGGAATTTTTGTCGATGAAGGCGGCCTTGCACAGGTCAGCGTAAGGCTTCTTGTCGGTCTCGCTGGAATCGAGCACCAAGGGTACATACTCGTCCACTTCGCGGATGGCCTTGAGCAGTTTATAGCCAGCCAGTTCGTCCTTCTCCTTGCTGTCGGCCAACAAGGGGAAGCGGCAGTCGCTGATGACACCCAAGACATTGTCGCTAAACTTTGAGTAGAGTGCCCACGCCTCCTCGTAGGAACGAGCCAGCACAATCTTGGAGCGACCACGCATGCGCAGCATCTCCAGTTGCGAGTTCAGTGCCTCGGTGGCGAACTCCAGACTCTGCTGCAGCACAAACTGATAGAGGTTGGGCAGCAGCGAGGAGTAGAAGCGAATGCTATCTTCCACCACCAGAATCATCTGCACACCAGCAGCCAAGTCGTTGGCCAGGTTCATCTTGTCCTCGATGAGTTTGATGATGGAGAGCAACAGTTCCGTATTGCCCAGCCAGCAGAACACATACTCGAAAGCCGAGAGGTCCTCGTTTACCATGCGGCGAGTGATGCCGTGGCTGAAAGGCGTGAGAACCACGATGGGCAATGCCGGAAACTCGTTCTTGATGCCACGGGCGATGTCGAACACATCGTTGTTGTCCGTTCCTGGCATACAGATGACGAGGTCGAACTGCGTCTTCCCTATCAGTCCGGCGGCTTCTTCCTGCGAGGCAGCACGGAAGAAACGCGGTGGATAGCGAAGGCCCAACTTGGCATATTCGTCAAAAATCTTTTCATCCACACGCCCATCGTCCTCCAGCATGAACGCATCATAGGGATTGGCGATGATAAGCACGTTGAACACACGTCGCTGCATCAAATCCACAAACTTCGTCTCGCGCAGCGTCGGGTATTTATTGAGTGTCTTTTTCATATATCTTCATGTCTTAAATTCAAGCGGTTACATTTCTGCACGTTTAATATGCACTTAGCGGTTTGCCTTCGGGAGTCATACCTTCGGCACTGACGAACATTTCGGTGCAGGAGGAGTTGTTGTAGAACTCCACGGTGGCATGGCCTCGGCGGTCGAGTTTCACGTTGGGGTTCCAGTAGAGGGTGCGTCGGAAGTCCTCCACAGGCGGCACGATGCTATAGTCCTCCATCTCGAAGGTGCTGGGCACGTTGAAGCCCTGGTAGTGGGTGTAGCGCACACCTTTCTCCTTCTGTTGCAGACGGCGGTGGGTGTAGCAGTAAATGACCACGGGGTTCTGGTAGTCCACCTCATCGATGTAGAGATGCTGGTGCAGTCCCTCAGTGTTCTCAGAGATATAGACCGCCTTCACATCCTCCAGCCACAAGGGGAGTTCGGTATTGGCGTTGGAGCGATTGTCGGTGTGGTTGACCGAAGCAAACATGGCGGTCGTGTCCAGATAGCGCGACAGCACTCCGTCTCGACGCAGGCGGAAATTGGTGATGGTGCAGAACTGATTGTCAACCACCCAGACGATGGGGCGTCCCTTATAGGAGAATCCATCGCCATAGAAACGCAAGAATCCGCCTGGTGTGTCGGTCCGCCATTGGAAAGCATCCATGTCATCGGGGTGTCCAGCAGTGTAGTTGTCTATCTCCACAATCACATGGGTGTTGCGCCCTCCACTACGCAGGCTGTCGCCATAGATAGCAATGGGATGTCCGTAGGTGAGCGGCACCCCCACCATGACATCATCGGTGGTGGATGACCCACCAAAGAGGTTGTTCTTTTCCAAAAGCCAATTGCAAAAGCCGGGGTCTGATTCGCCTTCATCGGCTATGCGGTCAGAAGCCTCGTCGCAGTCGTAGAAAATCATCGACAAGTGGCGCGCACTGGTCTCGTCGTTCCAGCCCGTGCGGTCCCACACGCGGCGTTTGGCCTTCACGGTCACGTTTTTCAGCAGATGGTCTTTCTTCGTGATGCTCACCCACTTCACCGTGTCTTCCGCCGGAATGCTCCAACGGAAAGCGCGGTCTTCCTCCACGGGCAGCACCTGCATCTCTTGTGGCGACAAGTAGCGCGGTGCAGGCGAAAAGTGGCGGTCGATGCCCACCACGTATGCCTCTGGCACATCCCCCTTTTGGGCCTGCAACTGCAAGTTCCATTCGCCACCGATGTTGGGCAAGGCAAAGCCATACTGCCCCAACTCGGTGGTGGTGGTCGTGGCACTGAACGACTGGCCGCCAGCATTGTAGAAGTGGGCTGTCACATCCACACCCTCCACATTGAGGTTCTTCTTAGCCCCCTTCACCTCGCCGAAAAGGAAAAGCCTGTCCTCCACTGGCTGATGCTTGGCCCAGGTGGCTTGTCCCGACATGAGTTGCCAGTCATAGCGTCGCCAGCCCTGCACGAGCATGAGCAAGTCGGCCATGCGGCGGTGAGCTTCATCGTCAGCCTCCAGATAGCGTTCGGGGCGATGGATGTAGCCCTTCACCTCGCTGCCCAAGAGCAGCCAAGTGCGCATGTTGCCATAGTTGCCGTTCACCATGCCGGCAGCATCGATGGCCGAGAAAGAGAGGGTGGCGTTGGGGGCTGCCTGCAGGTCGAAGGCCACCTTGCCGCAAGCCGTCAAGTGTTCGTTGACACTGCTGACGCTGATGCTGTCGGCTGCGGTGGCAGGGGGGATGATGAAGAAGAGGCGTTCGGAGAGGATGCGGCCCTGAGCGTCGAACAGGGTGAGTTGGCTCACACCTGTTGGCAGATACTGACGAACAAAGGTGAGGCTGTGGTGAGGGCGGGCCGTGAGTGTGTCGCAACGGACGATTTTCCCTCCGTGCATCACCACATAGCCCAGTTGCTGACCCACAAGCGAGGACGAGCAGTAGAGGTCGGCTGAGATGCGGTCGTCAGCCAAGGCATCGACGGTCATGGTGCAGCCCGACGGCAACGCTTCGGGCAGCATGAACACACGCTCTTCCCCACCCTCATCGGCTCTGCGCACGATGGCTTTCGTGGCCACATTGTCGGCCGGGAGCATGAAGAGTCCACGCCCTTCGGCATCGGTGCTGATGTCGCCACGGCGAGTGCCATCCTCATCGGCCAGATAGCCCACGAGAGCCAGTGGCGCGCCATCGCGGTCGGTGGCGGTGAAGGCCACGCGCGAGGGAAGTCCCTGCACCAAGGCCCCGCCTTCGGGATAGAAGTGTACATTGAAGGCTCTTTTTTTCTCAGGGTCCGATGCCTGCTCCTGTCCGTCTGCATCGAGCACAACGATATTGCCGTTTGCCACATCAGCCGAAGTCTGACGCTCGTTGTTCAGACGGTGGCGATAGGAGAGACGGTCGATGGAAGGCTGGGTGTAGTCGCCCTCACGGGCTGGAGCACGGAAGATGGGGATGACACGCGAGTAGCAGGCCTGAGTGCCCCAGTTGGTCATGGCGCGAGTGTAGGCCCGCAGTTCGTAGAAGCCCGTGAGCAGGATGCTATCTACACGGATGTCACCGTAGGCTTCACCGTTACGGATAGGCAGTTTGCGCCGCTCCACCACGTCGCCCGAGGGGCTGAGCAGTTCCACATAGAGCACCTTGCTCAGGTCGGTGCGGCTCTCCTCGTCGGTGCGGGTCACGTAGGCTTTGAACCAGATGGTTTCGCCTTTGAAATAGCCCGTGTTGTCGAGGTGCAGATAGACTTTCTCCTGCGGATAGGCCTGGCCGAAGCGCATGGCCTTCTGGATGTAGGCCAAAGGACCGATGGTGTCGGTGAGGTGTTCCAGACGGGAGAGCAGGGCTTCGCCTTCGTCGGCTGGATGGGACTCGGAGGAAGAGGCCGGGACGGGGCGGTCGGTTGCGGCGGTGCTTTCGGAGGAAGAGGCGGAGGAGGACGCCACGGCTATCTCCTCATGAGTGCGGGGAATGAAGGTGTAGCGGCTTTCCACCTCGGGGTTGGTGCCGGCGCGCTCGATGGCCGAAAGGAGGTTGTGGCCAATCTTCTCGCCATAGGTGAGGGGCAGGTGGTAGTCTTCCACATTGGTCAGCACGGTGTGGCACTGCACCTCGTCGTTGAGGGCAGAACTGGAAATGTCGTTCACCTCGGTGAAGCCGTTCTTGTGGCGATAGTTGATTTTGACGGCGATGTCGAGAGTGGTTCGCTCTTTCTGCACACCGTAGGTGGCAGCAGCCTTGACGGCATAGATGGTGCCGTCGAAACGGAGCAGATGCAGGGTCTCGGCATCGACATAGAGGGTGCCACCCAGAATGGGACGGTTCCTGCGCTGCTCTTTGGGGGTGAGGGTGATGGCATAGATGGTGCGGTCGCCACGGCCAGAGAGGGTGGTCTGTGCCACCTCATAGTGGTCGTGCAGGTATTTTTCACGTCCCTCTTCGGGAAAGGGGACGATGAGGACATCTTTCCAGAGTTCGTTGCCCCGAATCATGGGGCCAAGGGTGTAGTTGACGTGCAGGTTGGTGTTGCGCAGATTGGACTGTATGCGTCCCGTGGGCGACTTGGCCCAGTATTGGCCGTTGGTCACACCGAGGTTGCGCAGATTCACGGCTGAGTTGGCCTCCAAGAAAGCCTCGACCATCTCGGTCTGTTCGTCCTTCAGGAAGGTCATGCGGCAGAAGTAGTGCGACTGCCGTCGTTGGTGCTTAGAAAAGTCGGAGCGCAACTGGTCGCGCACCCGCATCAGGATGGCATCGGTGCTGAGCACAGTCACTTCGTTGAGTCTCTGCGAAAGGGGCTGCATCTGCAGGAGGGGCTTCAGGTCGGCAGCCCGCAGGGTGAGCGTGGAATAGCCCACGAACGAGATGCGCACCTCCTCGTCGGGGGTGGCCACAAGGGTGTACTGCCCATCGAGATTGGTCAGCGCACCGCGTCCGGCTGCCACATAGAGATTGGCGAAGGCCATAGGCTCGCCGGTCTCGGCATCGACGAGCCGTCCACTGTATTGTTGTTGCTGTGCCAACACCAGATGTGCCAGCACAAAGAGAAGTGAAAACAGGAGGAATCGGCGCATAGGCTTTGATTTGGGGTTCATGTGAGAGACTGAAAAAGGTCTTCACATGCAAAGGTAGAGAAAATATTTCACATAACAAGAGGAAAGAAGAAAGAAATCGCATTCGACGACCGCGATGCACTGCGCTCGACGAGTGCGATTGACCGTAGTCGAGGGGTACGGCACGGCGTAGTCGAGGGGTACGGCAGAGCGTAGTCGAGGGGTACGGCCAAAAGGGTGACGGGAGGGAAGAAAAAAGCGGGGCCTGTGTCGGTGTTGACACAGGCCCCGCTTGCAGGGTTATTCAGAATGAGTGTTAGCGCGACGGCAAGGTGAGGAACCACGGTTTGCCGGTCATGTTGTCTTCGCTTGTCTTATACTCTTCGCTGATGTAACTTGGCAGCGTGATGGTAGTCTGGAACTGGCCTTCTTGCTTCTGATAGCGCATGAGGTCGTAGAAACGATGACCTTCGAATGCGCCTTCGAGGGCTTCCTCGTCGAGGATGAGGCGAGCCACACGTGCCTGACGCTTCTGCTTCACCTCGGGAGTGTTGAGGTATTCGGCATACTCGGCATCAATCTCCTTGTTCTGCTCGATGACAGCGTTGAGAGCCTCGATGGATTCCTTCCATGCTGCGATTTGCTCTTCGGTTGGATTACGTCTGGGCAGTGCCACGGTGTCGGGCAGTTCGTAATACTCACGCTTGTGCGACTGAGTCTCCTCGTCGTCGAGATAGTAGAAGGTGTTGAGCGAACTGGTGCCTGAACCCAAAGAGTGGATGCCTATCTGCATGATGGCATTTCTCGGAGCATCGGCGGGCAGGTGCAACCAACTCTGGCCTATTTCCTCGATGGCTGGACTCTCAAACTTGTTGGAGTTCCAAATGACGAAACTGGAGTTGGCTTTGCTGCTGAGTTCGCTGTTATTTTCATACTTCGACTCGATGTTGGCGAAGCCGTAAGACTTGATTTCGCACAATGCGTCGAATTCTTGCTGAGAGATGATGGAACGGTCGTTCATCACATCGTAGGTCAGACCATGCTTCAGCACGGCGAAAGCGGTCTCGGGGAAACCGGCACGGTTGAGTGCTTCGGCCATGTGGAGATAGAGAATGGAGACGCGGAAGTAGGGAACGAAGGGGTTCTTCTGGTCGGAGGACAGCATGAGGTTGCCAGCGGTCCACTTGCGGATGAAAGACATCTCGCTGTTCAGGTTGGCATCGTAGCGGCTGCGCGAAGCATTGCTCATGGTGTAATAGACGCTGGGCAGACGCAGGTCGCCTACATAGTCTGGCGAGTCGTAGTCGTTGGGGTTGGTGGAGAAATCCATGCTATAGGCTGGATTCTGCACATACTGATAGTACCAATACACCTGGCTGGTGGAGATGGCTCGTATGCGCTGAGACGGTATCACCCAAGGATAGTAGTTGTTGGCATACAGCGAGCAGAACACCGTGCGGAGTTCGGAAGTGTTGCCATAGTAGGAAGAGGTGTCGCAGGGGATGACACCGACTTGCTCCATCGTTTGGTTGCCACCCAGCGAGAAACGATTGATGGGATAGGTGTTGTTGGTAGTGGGATTGCCCATGTGGGAACGGTTGGCCCAACTTGCCACTCCTGTGATATTAGCCGAAGGAACAATGCCGCGCTCCTCGCCTGGGAAGTTGAAGAAGTCGTGATACATGCGCACGGCATCTTTGTAGTCGGCTTGCTCGCCTGTGCAAGTGCCTTTCCAGAGATAGAGTTCGGCCAGCATCGCACGGACGGGAATGAAGAAGTTGGCGTATGAGATGCCCGACCAAGAGGCTCCGTAACTGGGACGGAGGGCATTGTTTTCGTCCTTCAAGGCATAGTCCTTCAGGTCGTTGATGCATTGGTTCAAGATGTAGAGCATGTCTTGCTTCTGTCCCGAAGCCACGATGCTTTCGGCTGCATCGGCTGTGGTCAAAGGCTTGGTGATGTAGGGAACCTCACCATAAATCTTGACCAGTTCGAGATAGCACCAGGCACGGAAGCACTTGACGGCGCAGATTTCTTTCTCGTAGTAGTAGTCACCGTGCGACATGAGCAGGGAATCAACGTGGGCAAGGTAGATGTTGCAGTTGTTGATGACATCGTAGTAGTCGGACGGCTTGTTATAGAGGTTGTCGAAACGGACATTGTTGTCGTGAAGGTCCTGAATGTCGGTCGAAGCCACATCTGAATTCACGGTCACGAGGTCGGCACGAATCTCACCCAACAGCACCGACTTGTCGGCCAGTTTCTGCATGCGCTTCACAATGCCCATCACCTGATAGAGTGTATCCTTAGGCGCGAGTTCTTCCGACACCAACTTGTTCTCGGCTGTGAACATGTCTTCGCAGGACGTGGTGGCTGCCCCCACTGTGAGCAGGAGCATGCCACATGCTATGATTGATTTTATTTTCATAATTAACATTGCAAATATTAGAGGTTAATCTTAACACCTACATGGATGCTGCGGCCTGAAGAGAGGTAGCCAGCGTCGATGCCCTGCATGAGAACGCCATTGCCACAGGTCACTTCGGGGTCGGAACCCAGATACTTCGTGAACGTGAACAGGTTGTTGGCAGCGGCCCAAAGGGTGATGCCCTGAATGTACTCGTTCTGCACGGGAACTTTGTAGGAAAGTGTCACATTCTTCAGTTTCAGATAGGAACCGTTCTCAATCCAACGGTCGGAGAAGCGGCTGTTGCCCATCGGGTCGCCATAGACGGCACGGGGAACATCGGTGACTTGACCTTCGGTGGTCCAGCGGCGGTTGAGGGCTGTCGTCTGGTTGATGAACATGGAGCCAGACTCCAGCAAGGCGCGCTGATAGTTGTAGATGTCGTTGCCAACTGAGTAGTTGAAGTTGGCAGCCAGCGACCAGCGCTGTCCGAAGCGGAAGTTCATGTGGATGTTGCCGTAGATGTCGGGATTGGGGTCGCCGATGACGGTGCGGTCGGTCTCGCTTGCGTCGATGACGCCGTCGTCGTTGTAGTCAATCTCACCAATCTGGCCGTCGCCGTTCAAGTCCTCAAAAATCACGTCGCCCGACTGGAAGGGAGTCTTGTTGCCAGCCTGGTCGGTGATGTAGAGGTTGCCATACTTGGCCACGGCCTCGGCATCCTTATAGACACCTTTGGTCTTGTAGCCGTAGAAGAGGCCAGCAGGACTGCCCACTGCGGTGCGGATGGTGCCACCGTACATGTCGGTGTTGAAGTATTTCTGACCTTGTGGCAGCGACTTAATCTTGTTCTTGTAGTGACCCATCGAAGCGCCCAACTCGAACTTGAAGTTGCGCTCATTGATGAGTTTGGCATTGAAGGCTACATCGAAGCCCTGGTTCTGCAGAGAGCCACCGTTGGTGTAGTAGTCGGTCAGACCCGCCACGTAGGCCATCGTGCCGAGTGTCACGAGATTGTTGGTCCGAGAGAGGAAGTAGTTGGCCTTCAGGTTCAGGCGGTTGTTGAAGAAGTTACCTTCGGCACCTACCGTGAAGCGGTTGGTCGTCTCCCAACGGAGTTTGGTGTTACCGATGCGGCCCAAGCCGATGGAAGTCACCTGGTCGTTGAGCAGAGCGGCTGAGGAGAGGTAGGTCAGTGTGGCTGAGTTGTCTATGCCATCGTTACCCACTGACTCGAAGCCGGCATTCAGTTTCAGCATGTTGACAGCCTTGGTGGGACGGAACCAATTTTCGTTGGTGAGCACCCAGGCTGCATTGATGGAGGGGAAGAAGCCCCATGCCACGCCGAACATCTTCAGGCCACCATCGGCTTTCTTGCCGAAACGAGAAGAGGTCTCCAACGAGAACTGACCCGTCAGGTAGTACTTCTCCATGTAGTTGTAACTAACGTTGGCATAGTAAGAGAGGGACTTCCAGTTGATGTCGGAGCCGGGACGCTTGCGCGTATCGGCAGCCACGTTGGGGGTCTTGTCGTTGCCTGTGTTGTCGCCAATCAGGTAGGAAGAGGTGTAGGTGTCGCTGAGGAAGCGGACGCCACCGAACACATCCAACCGATGGGCACCCAGAGGAATGGCCCAGTCAGCCTGCGTGTCGGAGAAGATGGCGTTGTGCTTGGTGTAGAGCGACCACTTCTTGTTCTCGGTGGTGGCGGTGGTGCCTTCTTCGCGATAGGCTGGCATACCGATGATGGGGGTGAAGTAACCCTCGTCAAACGACTGCATCGTGTAGGCGAAACGCTCGGTGAGGCCGAAGTTCTTGGTGGGTTGCCAACGAGGGGCCACGGTGATGTTAATCATCGTGCAGTCGGTGTGGTTCTTGTTCTTGGCCTCGCCATTCGCAAGGATGGCTGTGGGGTTGGCGAGACTGCCCTTGGTGCCCAGCACCTCGTTCAGATACTCGTCGGCATCGGAGATGAAGGATGTCACATGAGACTTGCCACCTAACTCGGAAGTGAAGTCGTATGGGCTGAGGAAGGGTGCCTTGGCATAGGCCAGGAAACTGGGTGCAGCCAACGACTGAAGGTGGAAGTCGGACTCAAGACCGTCGCTGCGGAGGTCGCGGGTCACGTTCGTATAACTGGCATCAAACTTGGTCGTGAACCAGTTGTTGAGGATGATGTCCGTGTTGAAGCGGATGTTGAAACGCTGCATGTCGTTTCTCTTCAAGACAGACTTTGAGTCCATATAGCCAATGGAAAGGTTGTACTGCGCAATGTCGTCACCACCCTGAATGGCAATGCCATAGTTCTGAGTGATGGCTGTGCGATACACCTCGTCTTTCCAGTTGGTGTTGTTATGATACATATTATAATAAGGCTTCATCACATCGGTCTGGAGGAACTTGAAGTCCAACAGCGTCGTGTTCGTCGTACCCAACATTTCGGAAGCGTAGTTGCGGTAATCGCTTGCTCCCATAACGTCTATCGTCTTGGGTCTGAAGTCGATGCCCATCGATGCGTTGACATCAATGCGGGTTGCCATAGAGTGACAACGCTTGGTCTTGATGACAATCACACCATTGGCAGCCTTTGCACCATAGATGGCAGTACCATTTTTCAGCACTTCGAAGGACTCGATGTCTTCCATGTTGATGGACTGCAAGAGGTTGTTGAAGTAGCCGGTGTGCATCATCTTGCCTTCGGTGTACATCTGGTCATAGACCACGCCATCGAGAATGATGAGTGGCATGGCGTTTGAGTTGAGAGAGTTGAGACCATTGATGAACATGGCCACGCCTTGACCGGGATTGGCTGAACGCTGAATGCCGCGTACATCGGCACCAAGGCGGTTCTGGATTTCCTGGTCAACGGTGATGGCGGTCGATTGCTCGAAGTCATAGGCATTCACCGACTTGACAGCAGCGGTTGTCTCTGCGTAGTCTTTCAGGTAGGTGTCGGCATAGAGTTTGACGTTCACGCCTTCCGTGCGTCCGTTGAGAGAGGTCTGCACAAGGTTATAGCCTTCCAACTTCACAATCACGGAAGTGACGAACTTGGGCACGTTGATAGTGAAGTCGCCATTCTCGTCGGCCATGGCCGTATAGTTGCGGTTGTTGTAGGCCTGAATCTGGGCACCGGCAAGAGGCTCGCCCGTGGCGGCATCCACCACTTTGCCCTTCACCTCAACCGTGGGATATTTCTTTGCAGGGTTTGCCTTCTTGGGAGCAGCCACTACTTCTGTTCCTTCTTGAGAATCGGCTTCTGCCTCATCTTGTGCTGCAACAGGAAGTGTACCCAGCAGGAATCCCATCGCTGCGAACCCGTACTTACAGATGCGCAGGATTTCTGAGTTATTATATGATTGCATATTTTTCATACGTGTAACTTTTTTTCTAATTTCTACTGTAGGGGCTTACTCTTCCACTGATTCTTCCTCTTCCTTGGCTTCTTCAAACTTAGGCTTCAGAATGATGCTGGAGAAGAGCATCTCGCGCGAGTATTGGTCAACCAACTTACTGTTGACCTGCACCTGGAACTGGATGAGAACGCCTTCCTCTGAACGGTTGTAGTAGGCATTCTTGAATGTATAGTCACCCAGATAGAGTGTGTCTATAGGATTCTCGTAGTTGGTTATGTAGTAGTTCTTTTCGCTCAAGCCTTCATATTCAGGATGGATTCCTCTGAAGTCTTCAATGGAAAGACGCTCGGCTTTGGCGTATTCGCCCTTTTCGTTGCGCTCGTAAATGTTGGTGTAGAAACGGTAGCCGCGAGGGTCATCCTCTGGCTTTGCACCATCCTCAAAACCATTCTTGGCCCAGATAGGACAAGTGACCAGATACAACTCATAGGTGCCAGACAAGGTGTTGGGAACCTTGAAGGCTATATAAGGTTGCTGAGCATCGTTCTGTGGCGGAACACCGTAGAAGTGATAGTTGCGCATGGTGTAACCGGTCACGGTTGTCACCTCTTCGCCTGTCTCTTCGTCGATGGACGTCTCTGTCTCATAGTCGTAAATCACACCAGACCGTGAATAAGGAGTACCTATCAAACGGGTATAAGCATTTGTGGTTTGTCCCTGACTATTGGTGGTCTGAGTCTGGTCTAACGATCGGTCGCTGGCCATGACCTGAAGTTTCTTGAAGAACTGCTCTGTGACAGACATGGGGTACTCGTCCACCAGATAAGCCTCACCATTCGAACATTCAGCCATGGTGCCGGCCTTGGCTTTCGTCAAGATGTCGTTCACCTGCTTGTCGGGATGAAGACCCAGGCGTGGCTCCTTGCTATAATAAAGGTTGTAGGGCCAGTTCCATGACTTGAACAACGTGGAACGCAGCGAGTCGTAGTTCTCGGTTCCCTCATCGTATGCCTTGGCATTGAGGTTCTTGTTGTAGAAGAGGTCAGACATGGCGAACATGTTGCCATAGTAGTTCTGCAGAGAGTCGCAGATACCTGGCACAACCGCATCTTCTGAAGGATTGAACACCAAGAGACTCTTGGCTATCTCCAGACGCTTCTGATAAGCCTTGGCGGTAGGAATGATGGCGATGAAACTGGAGTCTTCCTCATACACAGGGGCATCTACACTACGCAGAGCCGTGTTGTTGCGGATGGTCACGCTGTCAATCCAAATCTTGTTTCCGTATGCATCAACGCCACGGCTGATGGACTTGTTCTCGTCGAGCGAGTCGGCATTATACTCCTCCAGGTAAGCGTAGAGCGATGCTTCGTCTTCGCCAGCATCGTCCCATGACCGGATTTGTTCGTAGATGTTGTTCTTGTAGTCCATCTCGCCATCGATGAGATGGAGAATGCCGTTGGCGCACGAGAGGTTCGCCCTGGTTATGTCGCAGGCTTCGATAGAACCCTCAGCACTACCCTCGCCTGTCATGGTGGCCATCTTGGTGTTCAACAGCATGATGTCTTGCTCAGTGCCATTTTGCGACACAGCATAGCGCGCAATGTGGTTCTTGATGAAGCGGTCCACCACATCTGTCGAGTCAGCAACTCTCAGGAGTTCACCCATATTACCTTGTACCACATAGTCGGAAAGGGTGAAGGAGCCATCGGCTGGTGCCCAGATGGTATAGACATTATCTGAAGCCAGTTCGCGGTCGAAACCGTATGCCTTAATCACCTTGGCAAAATCGGGGGCATTTTCCTCTATTGCTTGCAGGGTCGTGCCATTGAACTCGATGACAGCACCGCCCTTATAGTGGTCGTCCCACGTGTCCGAGCAGGAAACCATTGCTGCTGCACCTGCGGCAGCAATGATTCCGAGTCGGAAAGTGTTTTTTATCTTGTTATTCATATTTTTACCTACATTAAAAATTTACCATCTATCCTCTGCAAAGTACTCGTTGTTATAGACTGAACTTGGACAAATCTCGATGAAGTCGAAGTTGAGAGCACTTGAGGTTTTCGATGCAGTCTCAAGCACCTGCTTGAAACGCACGAAATGTTCCTCATCGTCTTCGCCACGGCTGGTAAAGTGCCCCAGCACCTTACGTACTGTGCGAGGTGGATTCAAGTCGCGGAATGGTGTACCCATTGTTCCGCCTGCCTCAGTCGTCGCATTTCCATACGACTTAGGACCTTTCATCCAGCCTAAGTTGTGGATGGACTTGTCAAACGCTGCAATGGCATCTTCGTCACCCAAGGCGGTGTCATACTTATAGCCAAACAACGTGAGGCCATCTGGGCGCATATCGAATGGAATGCCCTGGGGAACACCATCCAGATAAACCTGAATGATACCACGGTTGGAGAAGCCTGTGCAGGTGAACAAGCGTAGTTCGTATTCACCGGCTGGTACAGGTGGCAACTTGACCGTCAGGTCGAAAATTCCAATCACTGTAACCTCGTCACCTTGATAAGACCAGAAAGAGAGTGTGCGTGGACGCACGTGTACATGGGTGTCATCTGTATAGGTGAAGTTCTTGACCGAACCAGCCTTGAAGCCCAAGCAGGTCTGCTTATTATCCACACTTGCATTGCTGTCCCAGATACCATACTTTCCATTTTCATAATTGGAACGCGTATAGTGTCCACGTGCCTCACTGTTCATGAAGTCGGGAGACAAGGTGGAAGCATCGATGCGCAGACGTTCATCCAGCACCACTTGCTGAGTCTGCTGGTCGTAAGCGATGATATCATCGATGTAGTGATAGATACCGTTCAGACAAGTGTTCACGCGACCCATCTCTGTAGGAGTGGAGAGTTTCGCACCGCGAACCAGTACACCACGCTCATCAGCATGTGACTGAACACCACGGCGATTGAGGTAGAGGCCAGCCGAACGTCCATCGGGGAAAGAACACTTGAGGATAGAATAAGGCATCATGGTCTCATACCAGTCTGCAATGTCCCACTTTTTGCGGTTCCAGTTCTTGGCCAACGTAGAGTTAGGGCCATCCACTGCCGTGAGTGTGTAGTAGGAGCCGTAACGATCCAAGAGATGGTAGGAGATGAAGCGGTTGAGCGCATTGCGACGGTCAGTCACATCATCATTGTCGGCATCGTTGGGATACATGGGGTCGTAGAGTTGATGTGCCAGATATTCAAGCGAAGAAGCATCGTCCCTACCACGCACCTTGGTCACGCCATACTTCTCTTCCAGCACAGCATCGGGACAGACGAAGGCTGTAAACTTGTAGTAGCGGTGTTCGGGATAAGCCACATTATCGTATTCGGTAGCAGTAGAAAGCACCAAAGCCGGATTAGTCCAGTCGATGGAGTCAGAACCCACCGAATAGTTGGGGTCGATGAACTTTTTCAGCGAATCGGCCATGTGGGTCACTTCCAACGCTTCGCAGAAAAGTTGGATATTCTCGTCCTCACCCATAAAATCGGGGAGGAAGTCAGTGTTAGTGAGAACCACGCGGTTCACCGTATGGACCACACCGTTGCTCACCGAGTCATCAGCATGTGTGATTTGAGCATCCGAGTTGATGTACATGGCCAGACGGCTTTCAGTTTCGTCCTCAGATGTTTCCTCTCGACTCGTAATGGTCAGATACTGATCCAACATGTTCGACTTGGAATAGGTTCCATCACTCAAGTCAGTAGTGAAGTAAGCCTGCTCGATGATGGAGTTCAACGCGATGGTGTCGCAGTCTTCCTTCGTCAACTGGTCAATAGAAGTATAGCCCTTACCAGCAATGTACAACTGGATTGCTTCGTTCGTCGGTGCAAAGACCGTGTAAGAGCCATACGTACCCAGCAAGTCAATCAGTCGGAGATTCTTGCCCTCCGCACCTGTGGCGCGCTGCAGAATCTGCACGAAATCGCTATACTGACTGCGGTTCTGCAGATAGTCTGACGCATACTCCTTCGTCTGAGTATAGTAACTGCCAGAGCCAGGGTCGTCGGAGCAACTCACAAAGCCCAACTCAATGGCGGCAATCGCACAAAGGGCAGCCACGAAAAATCTAAAATTCAATATTTTCTTCATAAGGCATTAGTTGATTTCTACGTTCTCCTCTTCAGCGTATGCTGGATTCTGAGTGAGATTAGGATTAACCTGAATCTGGGTTTTCAAAATTGGCATGTACATAAAGTCCATCATGGACATTTTGATGACCACGGCCTTGGATGCCTCGCCAAACTTGGAGGTAAGTGCAGCCTGGAACTTGTCGGTGTTACCCTCACGACGTGCCTGACGCACCAGGTCGTAGTAACGTTTGCCCTCGAAGAGGAACTCACGACGACGCTCGTTCATCAGCAACGTCTCAAAGTCGGCATGTGACTTATACTTCGAACGTGCAGGCTTAGCATCGGCCAAGTTTCTCACGGCAGGGTTTGAACGCATATAGACAGCAGAGATAATGTTGAAGGCATCATCATACAGTTCGCTGGGAGACAACGGTGCTGTGGTGTCCTGACCTGCTTCAGAGTCCGACCCATCAGCATCAGTTCCTTCGCCTTCAGCATCCGTACCTTCCTCACCTGAACCTTCTGCGTCAGCATCTTCTGCAGTCTCTTCTTCTGCAGCAATAGCATTCAGATTTCCAGCCATTTCAATCTCGGCTTCGGCACGGAAGAGCATCACTTCGGTCAAGCGATAGATAATCCAGTTAATATCTTGGTTAGCATAGAGACGCACACTGTTTGTCTGCTCAGGATAAGTGAATTTACCTGTTGCTGTTGTGTTCTTCAAGTCCACGCCATCCACCGCATATTTATAGATAGAATAACGTCCATCGTCTGTGAAATGGAATGATGCAGCCGAACGGAAGTCTGTGCAGACCGGGAACAACGAATTGTCTGTGTAAGTCGTCACATCAGTTGGAGCCGATGTCATAAGGTTGTCGGCAGCCAACAGATATTGTTCAGAACCACCATCTTTATTTGTGCCTCCATACATGAAAGCCACATCCGAATTGTTCTCGAGGGTTCCAGCATAGTGGAAAGTAATCTCAAAGAGCGACTCGAAGGAGTTGCCTTCGCTGAAGATGGAGTTGAACGCATAGGGTGCATTCACCGAGGAGCCATTGCCTTTCACTTCAGAGAGCAAGGGGTAGCCAAACTGACCCCAGACTTGGTCATCGATATTATCAGCCAGGTTGATGGTGTTTCCACGCCAAGTGTAGAACGTGTTAGCCTGCATCTGACGAGTCTTGTAGTCAATCACCCAATTGCAGGCATCGATACATTTCTGGTAGTAGTTGTTCTGCTCTTGTTTGGTCAACTGATAGTCAGAAGCGCGCCACAGGTACATCTCAGCCAGCAAGGCATAGATGGCGGGACGTGTGATTCTGGCTGTGTTATAGATAGGTGTGGCAGCACCATACTCGATAGGCAGGTCGTTTTTCACCTCTTCGATGTCCTGGATGAGAGCATCGAGAATCACCGTAAACTCCGTACGTGGGAGCAGGAAGTCCATGTTATCGTCGATGGAAGGATCCAGTGAGAAAGGCACATCCTTGAAGGTTTTAATCAAGGTGAGGTAAGAGAGTGCGCGAAGTGCCTTACATTCAGCCACATTGATAGCCAAGTCAGAGTCCGTATAGTTCGGGTCTTTCTCGTGCACTTGAGGCGCATAATAGAGTACTGTGTTGCAACGGTTGATGACATTGTACATGGCACTCCAGTTGCAGTAACCATTGGTCGATTTCAGACTTCCCTTCATCAGATTACGCAAGGCAACTGGCACATTCGGGCCGATGTCGGTATTGTCAGAACGGCATTCACCCCACACAACCATATCGGAGATATAACCGCCCTCCTTCAAGCCTGCATAGCAGGAATTGACGACGCTCTCTACATCGGACTTGTTAGTCCAATAGTTTTCGAGAACGATGTCGTTGAGCGGCAGCATGTCGAGCGAGCAAGAAGTGACGCCCACACCAACAAGTGCTGCGGCCAACATAAGTTTTATTTGATGATTGATCTTCTTCATAACTGTTAGACTAATTGATTAGAATGAAACAGAGGCACCTACAGTGAAAGACTTAGCACGTGGTGTGCGTGAACCGTCGCCAGCAGGGGCAAAACCTGCCTGTGCAATTTCAGGATCGGCACCAGAGTATTTGGTGATACAGAACACGTTGTTGACCGTCAGGTTGAGTCGGAGAGCAGAGAGTCCCCACTGCTTGAGCAGTTTCGGCTCGAAGGAGTATGCAAGTTGTGCATAGTTCAAGCGGAGGAAAGAAGCATTCTCCACGAAACGGTCTGAACCCAGATAGTTGTAGGTCAAGAAGTTGGTCTTCGTAGTGACGGCACGTGGGAGTTTTGCCACGTCGCCTTCCGTGTGCCAACGCCAGTTGATGGCCTGCGACTGGTTGTTGGAAGAAGACATGTTCTCCAGTCCCATGCGAGCGTAGTTGATGACCTTGTTACCATAACGGTAGTTGAACTGGAGGTTGAGCGACCAAGCCTTGTAGTTGAACTTGAAGCCGAAACCACCCGTCAACTTAGGCAGTGAGGAACCCAGATAGACCACGTCAAGTGCATTGATTTGACCATCGTGGTTCACATCCTCGTAGATAGCATCGCCACCCACAAAGCGATGAGACGTTCCGTAATTGTCGTAGTCGAAGTACATGTACTTAGGTGTACCCGTGGCGTTATAGACCACTTCGCCTGCTTCATTGCGCACCACAGGAGCGATGTTGGTGGCATTCATCTCTTCAGCGGTCAGAAGACCTGCCTCGTATGCCTCCTGGGCATCAGCCAACTCGGTGTAGCGATAGACACCCTTGTAGCGGTAGCCGTAGATAGAACCCAGTGGGTTGTGCAACTGCACACGAGAGAGGTAGGTGCCATTCTCAGGTGTATTGCCCGAACCATTCATCGTAGCCAGCACCGTCTCGTCCATCGTCAGGATTTCGTTGCGGTTGTTGGCAAAGGTGAGGTTGAAATCCATGGAGAACTTGCCAGCCTTCACGATGCGGTGACCGTTCACGTTGAACTCCCAACCGTTGTTGCGCATAGAGCCTACATTCTTCCATGCCAAAGCAGTGTAGCCAGACGAAGAAGGAATAGCCAATCCCTTCATGAGAAGGTCTTTGGTTTTCTGCGTGTAGAGCGAGAGGTCGCCATCGATGGTGCAGTTGGGGTCGCTCTGGCTCAGATGGAAGCCGAAGTCGAAACCGAGGTTCCAGGTTTCTTTCTCTTCCCAACGGAGGTCGGCCAGACGGATGTTGGTCGGTATCACCGAAGTCTGTCCGAGGTAAGAAGTACTGCTACCATACTTAGAGTAGTAGAGGTACTCGCTGTCCGGCTGACGACCTACGATACCCCAGCCCGGACGGATGGAGAGCATGGAAATCCACTTAAACTTTTCCATGAATGGCTCATCGCTGATGTTCCATCGTGCGGAAACTCCGGGGAAGTTACCCCAGCGGCGGTCTGGTCCGAACTTGGTGGAGCCGTCGCGACGGAGTGTGGCATCTAAGATGTACCTGCCCTTGAAAGCATAGTGGAGCGAGAAGAGGAAGAACTGCGACTTCCATTCGCCAGCCGATGTGCCGAAACCTGTGTTGACACCACCAGCCAGAGGCGACTCAATGCCAGAGGCTGTAGGCAGCCACTTCTCCGTCAGCGACTGGTTGGATGAGGAACCGCTGTTGTACTGGAAACGCGCCATGAAGAGCAGCGAGTGGTTCTCGTTGTTGAAGTGTGGCGTGTAGGTAAAGGTGTGACGTGTGGAGAGGGCATGGCTCTTGTAACTCGACGAAGAAGCGACGTTGTAAGAGTCTGAGGCCCAGTTGTTCGAGAGGATGGAACCAGGCAGATAGGTGTCTGCATTGTTCGTGTAGATGTCGAAGATGATTTGGCCTTCATATCTCAGACGATGCTGGTCGGGCTGTGTGCCCAAGAGGTCGTAGGAGAGGATGAACTCCGGCGAGAGTTTCACAGTCGTCTCAGTATTCTTGGCCTGGTGTGCAATTGCCACGGGATTGGGCAGATTGTACTGGTCTTCCAGATACTTGTTGTGACCATTCACACCTGAGGGCACGTTGTAGCCACCAGTAGCCACTGTCAGGTAAGGATTCATCGTGTAGAAACGTCCTGTGTCATTGCCATTTGCATCTTCCTCATAGATAGAGAGGTTAGGCATCTTTCGGTAGGCGATGGCCAGAAGGTCTTCACCGCCATAGCGGTAGTTCTTCTGGTTCTTGGTGTAGGTGAGGTCGAAGTTGGTGCTCACCTTGATGCGGTCGCTGACGAAGTAGTCGAGGGCTACACGTGTGGTGAAGCGGTCGAGTTTCTGCTTGATGACAGTACCCGTGGCGTGGTCGTAACCACCAGAGATACGGAAGTTGGCTTTTTCGCCACCACCCGAAAGGGACACGAAGTGCTGGTGGTTCTGGCCGAACTGACGGATGGCCTTGCGCCAATCGGTGTTGTCATCATACATGCGCCACTCCGAGAAGTTCTGGTCGTAGGCTATTTCTGGAATATAGTTAGCCGAGTTCAGGTTGCCGAAGCCGCTCTCCATCTTGGGATTGAAGTAGGACTCCTTGAGGAACATGGTGTAGTCGTCACCGTTGAGGAGTTTGTAGCCTGTAGGCTGCCAAGACCCTGTGAAACGGTAGGAATACTGCACCTTGGTCTTGCCTCTGGCACCACGCTTGGTCTTGATTTCAATCACACCGTTGGCACCCTGCGAACCCCAGATGGCGGTTGCGGCAGCGTCTTTCAGCACGGTGATGGACTCGATATCTTCGGGGTTGACGTTGAGGAGTTCGGCGAACTTCTCTTCGTTGGCATTGGTGTAGTCGAAGTCAGCGTTGGCATCGTTGGTCCACACATTGCCGTTGACCACCACGAGTGGGTCGGCATTACCGTTGATGGTGCTGACACCACGCAGACGCATGGTGGTTCCGGCACCGAGGTTACCAGAGTTGGCCACGATGTCGAGACCAGAGATACGGCCTTGCAGAGCCTCATCGACCGAAGTCATGCCGAGACCTTCAAACTCTTTCATGTCAATGGTCTGGCTGGCCACCGAGATTTCGGTCACGGGGATGGCAAGACCCGAAGATTGTGTCTTGCGCACGGCCTTCACCGTCACCTCCTGGATGGTGGTGTTGCTCTTGAGAACGATTTTGCCAAACGATTTTTTGTTGATGGGCAATGTCATAGGCTGATAGCCAACATAGGAGATGCGAATCTTGTCCTTCGGATTGACTATCTTGAAGGAGAAGTTACCATTGATGTCGGTAACTCCGTGGGCAACGATACGGTTGTTGTGGTCGATTTCGACTACGTTACACATCATCAGTGCATCGAAGTCATCCCAAACCTGACCACTAATCACGTCGCCTGCTTTCACCTGCGCACTAACCTGCAGACAGCAGCACGCCAGAAGCATGAGGATTGATAATATTTTCTTCATTTTCTTGAGTGTTTACGACGTTAATCTTTGACTTTTGTGAGAGGCTTGTAGGTGTAGGTGAACTGTGCCGGAGCATCGTAGAGAAGCACCTCGTTGATGGCATGAATCACCACCGATGACGAGTTTTCAATCTGTGCATCATACGGTTCGCCCAGTGTTGCCTTGTTGTACCAGTACTCGCGAGCCATCATATTGTAGAGTCCCGATGAGGTATCGACATGGATGCCATTGACTGAAAGGTCAGTGCCGGAGACGTTGACATTCAGTTTGTAAGGACGGCCCGGAGAATACAGACCTGTGTAGTACTGAATCGTGTAGGTGCCTGTTGTGGCATCGTAAGTCTTGATTTCCTTGCCTGCACCATCTTTCACAATATTATATTTAGAGAGATCTTCCTCTGCCACATTATCCTTCTCGTCGGTCGAAGCGATGAGTTCGGTCTTGCCCGAGAGATAGGTGCCGGAGGCGAAGCCTTCGTCGATGAAGATGGAGTTATCCTGAATGTGATATTTGATGAAGTCGAGCATGGCTTCTGCCACACGGGCAGCAGAGTCGCCCAGACATACTCCGCCCAGCGAGGCTGCATATTCTTTCACTTCTTCTGCTGTCATTTCCTGGGTGGCATCGGCAAACTCCTGATCCCAGGTTTCCGCATTGTGGTATCTTTCCATCGAAGGGAAATCGGGGTACTTGTCAATGGCAGCCTGGATGGCATCATTGGTGGGTGCATAGATTGTATAGTGGAAGTTGTTCAGCAGGTAGGTTGCTTTCTTGGAGGATGAAGCATCCTCGGCACCTACAGAACCGGCTGTCTTGAGGTTGAAGAGGTTGCCATACACTTGGTCGCCTGCAGCCCAGTTGTCTTTTGAGTTCTGTTTGCTCAGTGCGCCACTTGTTTTCAGCATTTCCATGAAGGTGGAAAACTCTGGGTGTTCGCTCAGCGACATGGCCACCGACTTGCTGGTGCCCATAGCGATTCCGTCCACCACGAGCGCGTCACCGTTCTCCATGTGGTACTGACGGGTCACTTCGAGCGGTTCGTCCTGTTCCAACTGCCATGAGCCATAGACGTGGCTGCCTTCGGTGATGCCATCCACACGGACGAAACTGTTACCTTTGGTCTTGTAGTATTTCTTGCCGGGCTGATAAGGCTCTACGGCAATGATATTGTCGAGCATATCTTCGAAGCGATCCTTGAACACGTTGCCACTGGTGGTGATATTGGGGTTCAGGGCATTGCTAAGCACTTTCTCGCCTTTCTGCCAGTGGCCTTCGCCGTCCTGCTCACACTTATAGACATTGGCCTGAATAAAGGTGTTGGATTCACTCTTCTGGCCTGCCTTTGGCGAGAACTCCCACAGGTAGCGGACATCCTTTCCGTAGGACACGGGGTCGATGTAGGTGAGCAAGCCTGCGTTGGTGGGCAGCAAGAAGATGTAGTTGGCCACCTTTGAGTTGAGGTAGGCCGGGTAGTCCAACTTCTTGATGGCATTATCGATGATGCTGAAGTGAAGGGTGTCAACCACAGTCGGGAAAAGCACTGAAGAAAAGGAATTTGGGGGAAAGACTTTATTGGTGAGATATACGGCTCCGTTGCAAGCCAGGAACACGCTATCCACATCTTCTGGTGTGATGCCCATTGGTGACTGCACATCGTCTTTCACGCCGTCGGCAAAGACAGACGGTACAGAGGCGATGAAGGAGGAGAGTTGATTCACGTTGATGAGATCTTGGATTGTTCTGTTAGGAGTTTTCTCCAGCGTTCCGTAGAACTCTCTGATGGCCTTGCCGCCGCCATTGTTCCACCATTCGGTCATGGCTTCGTCGGAAGGCACAAGCATGACAGCCATGTCTTCCATCATGGGGTCAGAACCCTTGCCGGCAATGCCTGGGTTGTAGGCATTCCACCCTGGGTCGAACTTGAGAGCAGCATCGAATTGAAGGCCATCCTTGTCGCGGCTGAAGGGACGGTCGATGGTAGCCGTGGAGCCAGCCGAGCGCTTGGAGTAGTAGCGCTTGACGAACACAGAATCGACCGTTGTACCCTTGTTGTTGTTGTAGGCATCTTTCAGGGCGGTAGAGTCGCTCAGGGCCGCAAAGCGCTCAATCAGGCTACTATAGATAGACATGTTATGCTTGTGCTTGCGAATGACTTCGGCCATGTTGTCGAGCGGAAGGATGACTTCATCCACTTTGTGGACAAAGCCGTTCTTGCAGAAGACGTTGGCTTCGGTCACTTTGGCGTTGTTCACATAGACATCGTCCTGCTGGCGTGTGCCGGCGGGCTGGTTGTAGAGGAAGTCGATGTCGCTGCTGAGCAACTTGTTGGTGGAGATGAACTTCGAGTTGAAGTGGAGCATGGGTGGTGCTGTGGAGGCATCGGTGAAGAGCACGATGTTCTCGTGGTTGGCACGCACGTTGTTGAAGCGGTCATTGTCGGGCAGAATGCCTTGCGGGTCGGCCGAGGGAACCACCAGCACGGAGTCGAAGAGACTGGTGGAGGTGGAACGGCGGAACACCTCGCCACGGACGGGGGTGGCCACACCTGCCGCCGTGGAAATCATGGAGGTGGTGAGCGGGTTATCGACCATGGCGGTGTTGAGCAACAGTTTCTTCTGCGCCAGGGTGAGTTCGTCATAACTGCTCACACCCCAGTCGTTGGAACGGAAGAAGCGCTGGAAGGCATCGTCGTCGGCGATGAACAATGTTTTACTACCGGTCTTGGAGAAGATGTCGGTCAGCCCCAGATCGTCAATCAGTTTCAGGCATGTGGTGTAGTTTCCCTGCTGCTGGATATAGCCATAGATGCTGTTCAGCCCTGAAGGCTGCTCAGAATCGAGGTCGTACTTGTCAGAACAGGAGAACGCCGCCAGGCCTGCTGCGCACAATGCACCCCCAACTAAGAGGTGACGGCACAGTTTTTTCCTCTGAAAGTTATACAACATATTAAAAAAAGATTTGTTTGTCTTTCTAAGTTAGTAAATTCAGTAAAGTGTCTCAGCAAGTTTTCATTAATCGGGTGATGTCTCGGTGTCTGCCGTGGTAACATTTGGCCAAATTGCCACGCATGGCCGATAATCGTTGCAAAGGAACAAAATTTCTGCCAAATAAACAAAAAAAATATTAAAAGTTTTTCGTGCATGGTTAATTTTAACAAAAGAAGGGGGATTTTGTGCTAATAAGTGTTGTTCGGGGTGACGGGGAGACGGATTTTGTGGTGTGGAGGGAGAGGAAGATGCGTTGGGGCGTTGCCTGCCTACGCGCAACGCCGTTGCATATTCAAATTGTATGCCGTGCAAATTGCAAATGGTGTGGGCTTCCATTTGCATATTGCACGGGAGTGCGCTTGAGGGGGATTCGGGCTAACGAAAAAGGGGGCTGCATCGCTGTGGATGCAGCCCCCTTTGCGTTGCCTCTTGGGATAAGGCTGAGGATGGGATGAGGTGGTTTTATTTGAACCAGACCTTCTTGCCATCGACGATGTAGAGTCCCTTGCCGGGTGCCTCGACCTTGCGGCCCATGAGGTCGTAGATGCCGGCCTTGGCTGCATCGGCGGCTGTGGCAGATGCGGGGTCGGCCTCGATGCCATCGATGCCCACGACGGTGCCGTCGTTGAAGGCATTGACACGGTTGAGCATGGTGTTGAGTCCTTTCACATCGGCAGTGGCCAGTTCGCGATTGTAGATGATGAGGTCGTCGAAGCAGGCTTCGGCACTGCCCCAGAAGGAGCCGAGGCCCAGGTAGAAGTATTGGGCAGAGGTGACGAAGTCGAGCACTTTCTGGCGGTCGAACTCTGCTTTGTTGGCACTGCCTGCATAGACCATGTTGCTGGTGTAATAGACGGAACCGTCAAGATAGAGTTTGTAGCCATTGGCTTTGGAGTAGGTGAAGGTGACGAGGTGCCACTCCCCTACTTCCATGCTGCTGACCTTCTTGTAGGCACCCGAGGGGTGGGTGTCGTTCTCTTCGGGATAGTTGACATCGAACCAGTTGCCGGCATTGTCGTTGAAGCCTATGTAACTGTTGCCCGTGAGGAAGAGGCGGGCGCCGGAGGCTGCAGCGGTTGTGCTGTTGAAGAATCCCCAGAGGGCATCCCAAAGGTTGTCATCGGCGCGTTTCACCCACAGGCTTACGGTGAAGCCTTCAAGGTCAGTCTGGCCCTGCAGGGGGTTGGCCATGCGGGTGTAACTGTTGCTGCCTTGGGCTCCGAAGTGCTGATGGAGGACGGTGCCGAAGCGCGACGGGTCTTCTTCCAGCGTGGGGGTGATGCCGTATGTGACGTTGGAACGTCCCAACGTGGCCTCTTGTGCATCATTGTAGAGATTGACGGGTTGGGTCTCGTCGAAGTCGTAGTAGGCCACCACGGAACTGGTGGGGTCACCACTGATGGTTGTGGCCTTGCTGAGGCTTGCGTTGTAGTCGTTGGTCCAGTAGTAGCGACCACAATCCATGCGGGCCGTGAGGGTGATGCCGGTCACGCGCTCGTCCTTGGGGGCAATCTTGCCTGTGTTGGAGAAGAGGTCGGGCTGAGAAGAGGTCCACGTCAGGCCGACATTCTCAACTGGAGTGAAATATAGTTCGACGTTTTTGTTCGTGTTCAGATAACTCTTGAGGTAACTCTTGCCCACGACGGAATAGTTGTAGGCCAAAGCATACTGAGGCTGAAGTTTGTAGCCCCACACGGGCACACCGCAGTAGGCATTATTGCTGGCACTGCAGATGGTGGTGAAGCAGAGGGTCTTAGCGGTGGTGCCTTCGAGGGTCTGCTCCACAACGACGCCATTGAAGGTGTAGGTGGCCGAGCCTATTTTCAGTTTCAGTTGGAAATAGGACTTGCCTTCGTCGGTGTAGGACCAGGAGCCGGCGTAGTCGCCTGTCACCTTGCCATCGGCCGAGAGGTGGATGGTGCCAGGTGTGGCTTCGGCATAGTTGTTATGGTCGAGTTTGTAGGGGTGGATGAGGACATGGTAGTCGCCCTCCACGTCGGCGGCAGACCAAGGCTGGGTGGTGGCGATGGTCTCGTCGGTGGTCTCTTCGCCATTGAACTGGAAGGGGGCGGTGCAGAGCCAGCCGAACTTGTTGAGGTACATCTGGTAGGTGCGCACTTGGTGACCGGCGGTTCCATCGTTGAATTTGGTGTGGCAAACGAGGAAGGTGCGACCCTTGTCGTCCTGACAAGCGGAGTTGTGGCCTTGGGCACACTCACCCACGGTCATCAAGCCCCAGTTGTTCATGGCACCAATGAGTTTCATGCCGCGATTGGTGGCTGCTTTGGGGCCATAGTTGAGTTGATAACCCGTATAGATGGCTGAAATGCCCGAAGCGTCGGTGTAAGGGCCATCGGGTTTGGTGGAACGGAAAACGCGCATCTCGTAGCCATCGCTTGGTCCAAAACCGCCGTAACTCATGAAGAGGTAATAATAATTGCCAATGTGCTGAATGTAGGGACCTTCGCCGCTGACATAGTAACCACCGGCTATTTTCTTGCCAAAGTAGGCATCGCTGGTGGCGTTGGCATTGGGCGAAGTGCCTGTGCCGGCATAGGTGTGGGTGTAGTCGCGAAGACCCGTGTTTTTGTCGAGTTTAAGCATGAAGATACCGCCCGACCAAGAGCCATAGGCCAGCCAGAGTTCGCCGTCTTCGTCGAAGAAAGAGCAGGGGTCGATGCAGTTGGGATAGAATGACCCCCAATGGTTGGTGTTGTAGCGCGTAGGCAGCGAAGACTGGGTGCCAAGCACGATTTCGAGGTCGGTGTCTTTGTAGTTGACTTTCTTACCCGAGCGGGTCTGACCATCAAAACCGCCAAAGACGATGGGTGCCACATAGGTGAAGGGTCCCGTGGGGCTGTCGCTAGTGAGAAGGACGACAACAGAGGCCCAATAGTCACCGTTCAGACTGAGGTAGAGACACCATTTGTTCATGTGGGGATTGTAAACAATGTCTGGTGCCCACTGGTCGCCCGAGACCCAAGCACCTTCGGTTGTGGGGGTACGTTCACCCACCTGAATACCCGCATAAGTGGAACAGAAAGCCGATGCGTCGAACGAGCCAAGGGTGACTTCCTGCTGGGTGGTGTTGCCTGGCAGACAACGCTTCACAGTGTGGGTGGGGTTGGACTGGAAGGCTTTATAGGTGTTATAGGTCTGTGTCCAGCCATTGTCAGAATAGCCACCAGTATAATAGTTGGAAATGGCTGTGAAGGACTTGAAGTCCTTGGTTTTGGTGCCAGCATAGTGGGAACCATAGATGTAGAAATACTGAGTGGTGGGGTCCCAAACCACTGAAGGGTCGTGGATACTGGCCCACCCGCGACTGGCGGCATTGTAGGCATACGTGGAGGTCAAGTCACTGGTGGAAAGTTGTGTCTTTTCACTCTCTTCACTCTGGGCATAGGTCGCCATGCTGAACGTGAGCATGGCGAAAATCGTTAGTAAAAGTCTTTTCATAAACAGATTAAATTTCGAAATTTGGGGCAAACTTACGACTTTTTTCCTGAACTGGCAAACTTTTAAGCATCGAAGAAGGGAGGGAAACAAAAAAAGGCCGCATACGGGGTACGTATGCGGCCTTGCAAGATATGTTTTTGGCAATATTTTATTCTGCAGCCTTTTCTTCTGCAGGGGCTTCTGCAGCAGGAGCCTCAGCGGCATCTTCTGCCTTTACCTCTTCAGCAGCAGCCTCGGCAGGTGCTTCGGCCTTGGCTGATGACTTGCGAGAACGGCGGGTGCGAGTCTTCTTAGCCTCGGTCTTTGCCATGTTCTCATCGAAGTCAACAAGTTCGATGAATGCCATCTCAGCATCGTCGGATGGACGATGGCCCAACTTGATGATGCGAGTGTAGCCTCCAGGACGATCGGCAACCTTCGTGGCAACTGTGCTGAAAAGTTCAGTGACAGCATATTTGTTCTGCAGATAACTGAAAACAACGCGGCGAGAAGCCGTAGAGTCATCCTTTGACTTTGTAATCAGAGGCTCTACATACACACGAAGAGCCTTTGCCTTGGGGAGAGTGGTGGTGATTCTCTTGTGCATGATGAGAGAAATCGCCATGTTGGCAAGCATTGCCTTGCGGTGAGAGTGCTTGCGGCCAAGGTGGTTGAATTTCTTATTGTGTCTCATTTTTGATTAGTCTTTGTCTAATTTATACTTGGAAATGTCTGTTCCGAACGAAAGGTTCAAGCTCTCAAGCAAGTCGTCAAGCTCTGTGAGTGACTTCTTACCAAAGTTACGGAACTTAAGCAAATCTGTCTTGTTGAATTGCACGAGGTCGCCGAGAGTCTCTACGTCGGCTGCCTTCAAGCAGTTGAGGGCGCGAACGGAAAGATTCATATCGACAAGTTTGGACTTGAGCAACTGGCGCATACGCAATACTTCTTCATCAAACTCTTCATTGCCATCGAAGTCAGCGTTCTCGAGCGTAATCTTCTCGTCGGAGAACAGCATGAGATGGTAAATGAGAATCTTGGAAGCCTCTTTCAAAGCGTCCTTGGGGTGAATGGAACCATCGGTGGTAATCTCCAGCACCAACTTTTCATAGTCGGTCTTTTGAGCCACACGATAGTTCTCTACTGCGAACTTGACGTTGCGGATAGGAGTGTAGATGGAATCAATGGCAATGTCGTTGATTTCCTTGCAGAACTCGCGATTCTCGTCTGCGGGAACATAGCCACGGCCCTTATTAATGTTCAACTCCAACTCCAATGTTGCCTGAGGATCCAAATGACAAATCACCAAATCTGGGTTTAACACTCCAAATCCACTGAGGTACTTGTTGATATCTCCAGCCTTAAACTCGGTTGAATTTTCGATGGAAATTGAGACTCTTTCTGACTCAAACCCATCAGCGACTTGCTTGAATCTGACTTGCTTCAGATTCAAGATAATGTTGGTCACATCCTCCTTCACGCCTGGAATGGTTGAAAACTCATGCTCAACACCTGCAATGCGGATGGTGTTGATGGCATAACCCTCAAGCGAAGAAAGAAGTATGCGACGGAGTGGATTACCAATGGTAATACCATATCCAGGCTCCAAAGGACGGAACTCGAACTTTCCGTACTTGTCGTCGGCCTCCAACATTACTACTTTTTCTGGTTTTTGAAATGCTAATATCGCCATTTGATTTAATTTTTATTTAGAGTACAACTCGACAATCATCTGCTCCTTGATGTTCTCAGGGATGTCTGCACGCTCAGGCATGTGGAGGAACTTTCCACCCTTCACGTTCTCGTCCCACTCAATCCAAGAATACTTGCTGTGATTGAAACCGGCAAGAGCGGCATCGACCACTTCAAGGCTCTTGGACTTCTCGCGAACTGCCACAATCTGACCAGGCTGAACGGAATAGGAAGGAATGTTGACCACCTGACCATTAACCGTGATGTGCTTGTGGCTCACAAGTTGACGAGCAGCAGCACGAGTTGGAGCAAGGCCAAGGCGGAACACTACGTTGTCAAGACGTGCCTCAAGGAATTGCAGAAGAATTTCACCTGTCACACCAGATTTCTTTGAAGCCTTCTCGAAAAGATTGCGGAACTGGCGTTCAAGCACACCGTAAGTGTACTTTGCCTTCTGCTTCTCGGCAAGCATGAGACCGTACTCTGATGACTTCTTACGACGGTTGTTGCCATGCTGGCCTGGAGCATAATTCTTTTTAGACAATACCTTGTCTGGTCCAAAAATTGCTTCGCCAAAACGACGAGAAATTCTTGATTTTGGTCCAATATATCTAGCCATATTTTTCTGTTAATGTTTAATGCCATGCGCTCTCAGCAGCAGCCGTAGAAAGGAAAGATACGACAAACGAGCCCTTTGGCAAATGACATAATTGTGTAATGATTAAACTCTTCTTCTCTTTGGAGGACGACAACCGTTGTGGGGAAGTGGAGTGACATCAATAATCTCGGTCACCTCAATTCCTGCTGCATGGCAACCGCGCACAGCGGCTTCGCGACCATTGCCTGGACCTTTGATGTAGGCCTTCACCTTGCGAAGACCTAAATCGAAAGCGACCTTGGCACAATCCTGTGCGGCCATCTGGGCTGCATAGGGAGTGTTCTTCTTTGAGCCACGGAAACCCATCTTACCGGCTGCAGACCAAGAGATAACATTACCTTCACTGTTAGCCAAAGTAACAATGATGTTGTTGAAAGAAGAATGTACATGAAGCTGACCTTCAGCCGTTACCTTTACTACCCTCTTCTTTGCAGAAGCTGTTTTCTTTGCCATATCTAATTATTATTTAGTAGCCTTTTTCTTGTTTGCAACTGTTTTCTTCTTACCCTTGCGAGTACGAGCGTTGTTTTTCGTGCTCTGACCACGTACAGGAAGACCTAAGCGATGGCGGATGCCACGATAGCAGCCGATGTCCATCAGGCGCTTGATGTTCAACTGAATCTCAGAACGAAGGTCACCCTCCACCTTGTAGTCGGCAGCAATCACTGCACGAATCTTACCGGCCTGTTCGTCATTCCAGTCTTTTACTTTAATGTCTTTATCTACGCCAGCCTTCTCAAGGATTTTGCCAGCACTGCTGCGTCCAATACCAAAAATGTATGTGAGCGCAATTTCACCTCTCTTGTTCTGTGGGAGGTCTACACCTACAATTCTTATTGCCATATCTTACTTTAATTTCATTTTCTTACATAAGAATTATCCTTGGCGCATCTTGTACTTTGGATTCTTCTTGTTAATAACAAACAGACGACCTTTACGTCTTACGATTACGCAATCAGGTGTACGCTTTTTCAATGATGCTCTTGTTTTCATATATGTGATTTTATTTATATCTGAATACTATTCGGCCCTTAGAAAGGTCATAGGGAGACATCTCTACACGAATCTTATCGCCTGGAAGAATCTTGATGTAATGCATCCTCATCTTGCCAGAGATGTGAGCGATGATCTCATGACCATTTTCCAATTCTACTCTAAACATTGCGTTTGACAATGCTTCGACAATAGTTCCATCTTGTTCGATAGCAGACTGTTTAGCCATACTTTATAAAGATTTTTCGCTTAATACTTTTTCAATTTCCTCAAATGACGACAGAATGTCGGCCTTGTTTTTCCGCACACAAATCGAATGTTCGAAATGCGCTGCAGGCTTCTTATCCCTAGTGATGATACCCCAACGATCTTCTTGCATGTAGATGTCCTTGACTCCCATTGTAATCATAGGCTCTATCGCGATGCACAGACCGTTCTTCAGCAGGATGCCATTTCCTCTTCTCCCATAATTGGGAACTTGAGGGTCTTCATGCATTTTCTTCCCGATTCCGTGTCCCACAAACTCCCTGACTACTCCATAGCCTTGAGCCTCACAATGGGACTGGACTGCATACGAGATGTCTCCTAACCGATGACCAACAACTGCTTGCTCAATGCCTTTATAAAGAGCATCTTTTGTCGTTTCGAGCAACTTCCGAACATCATCCGAGATTTCTCCTACCGCAAAGGTATAGCATGAATCTCCGCAATATCCATTCAGTTGTGTTCCGCAGTCGATGGAAACTATATCTCCCTCACGCAAGGGGATGTCATTCGGTATGCCATGAACCACTTGATGGTTAACCGATGTACAGATACTCGCCGGGAATGGACCGCCATTGGGATTTGGGAACCCCAAGAAAGTCGGGGTGGCACCATGGTCACGAATGAAGGTGTCAGCGATTTTGTCCAACTGCTTCGTCGTAACTCCCGGCTCTATCACTTTAGCCAACTCTGCCAAGGTTTTTCCCACAAGTAGGTTCGCCTCTCGCAGGAGTTCAACCTCTTCGTCTGTTTTGAGATATATCATCTTCTCTAAAGCAACGCTTAATGTTCGCCACGAACACGCCCTGTATCGAGCAGTCCATCGTAATGACGCATCATCAGGTGAGACTCTATCTGCATCAGCGTATCAAGGACAACTCCGACGAGAATCAGCAGCGAGGTTCCACCAAAGAATGCTGCAAACTCTCTCTGAATGCCAAATATTCCAGCAAATGCAGGAAGTATGGCAATAATGGCCAAGAACAACGAACCGGGGAAGGTGATACGTGACATCACTTTGTCAATGTAGTCTGCCGTATCCTTTCCAGGCTTGATTCCAGGAATGAAACCATTGTTGCGTTTCATGTCTTCAGCCATCTGTACAGGGTTGATGGTGATGGCAGTGTACAGGTAGGTGAAAAGGATGATGAGAATAGCAAATATAAGATTATATATAAAACTATTGTTATCAATTAACTGACTCACCACCGGATTCAGTTTACTGCCAGAGAACTGTGCCAAAGTGACAGGGATGAACATGATTGCCTGTGCAAAAATGATTGGCATCACATTTGCCGCATAAGGCTTCAGTGGGATGTATTGACGTGCACCACCAATCTGACGAGCACCTGCTATTTTCTTTGCATAGTTGACAGGAACCTGACGCACACCTTGAACGAGAAGGATTGCTGCTGCAATGACTGCAAGGAACAAAACAATCTCGATCAGGAACATAACGAGACCACCTTGACCGCCAATACGTGTGCTGAACTCTTGAATGACGGCTTCTGGGAAGCGAGCAATAATGCCAATCATAATGATGATGGACACACCATTTCCGATACCCTTATCCGTGATTCTCTCACCAAGCCAAAGAACGAACATGCTACCTGCAGCAAGAATAATCGTTGCATAAAGGATAAACATGTTCCAATCCAAAGATGAACAGAGAGCAGTTCCTGCTGTCTGGTTCTTCAGGTTGATAAGATAAAAGATACCTTGGAACACAAGGATTGGCACTGTCAAATAGCGGGTGTATTGACTCATCTTACGACGACCGCTTTCTCCTTCTCGCTGCATCTTCTGGAAATAAGGAACAGCGATGCCAAGCAACTGCATCACGATGGACGCAGAGATATATGGCATGATTCCCAATGCAAAAATGGAAGCCTTGGAGAAAGCACCACCTGAAAACATATCAAGAAGTGACATCAAACCACCTTCAGTCTGATTCTTCAAGCCCTCCAAAGCTTCTGTATCGATGCCGGGAAGCACTACATAAGAACCAAAACGATAGATAGCAACAAACAACAGCGTGATGAGGATGCGCGAACGCAAATCCTCAATACGCCAAATGTTTGTTAATGTCTTAACAAGCTTGATATTCTTAATATTATCAATTGCTTTGCTCATTAGTTTAGAGTTTTACAGCGTTTCCGCCCTTTTCTTTGATTGCTGCTTCTGCTGTGGCAGAGAATGCATGAGCCTCAACATCAACCTTTGCGGTCAACTCGCCCTTGCCAAGAACTTTCACTAACTGTTTCTTGTTCACCCAACCTGCAGCAATCAAATCCTCAATTCCAATCTTTGTAAGGTTTTTCTCCTCAGCAAGTTTCTGGATGAGTTCAAGGTTGACAGCCTTGTATTCAACGTGGTTAATGTTCTTGAAGCCGAACTTTGGTACTCGACGTTGCAGAGGCATCTGACCACCTTCGAAACCAATCTTCTTCTTATAACCAGAACGTGCTTTGGCACCCTTGTGACCACGAGTGGATGTACGGCCCTTACCAGAACCATAACCACGACCTACGCGTTTGCTATTGTGAGTAGCGCCTTCAGCGGGTTGCAAATTATATAATTCCATTTCTAATCTGATTTTAATGTATTAATACGTTAGTCAATCACTTCAACAAGGTGTGCAACCTTGCGAATCATACCACGCAAAGATGGAGAATCCTCACGCTCAACGACCTTATTGATTTTACCAAGACCGAGAGACTCAAGTGTGCTCTTCTGGTCTGCAGGACGGCCAGCCTGTCCTTTTACTTGCTTAATCTTGATTGTTGCCATGATTTCTCTTTATCCTTTGAATACTTTTGTCAAATTAACACCACGGTTCTGTGCCACAGTCTTGGCGTCACGCATATTAGCAAGAGCCTCAATGGTAGCCTTTACAAGATTGTGAGGATTTGAAGAACCTTTCGATTTTGCCAATACGTCGGTGATACCAACACTCTCAAGCACTGCACGCATAGCACCACCAGCCACAACTCCAGTACCTTCTGAAGCAGGCATGATGAGTACGCGGGCACCTCCGAACTTGGCATAAGCCTCATGAGGAACCGTACCCTTGAGCACCGGAACTTTTACCAAATTTTTCTTTGCTGCTTCAACACCTTTTGCAATAGCAGCCGTAACTTCACCGGCTTTACCAAGACCGTAGCCAATAACACCGTTACCATCACCTACAACAACGATGGCAGCGAATGTGAATGTACGACCACCCTTAGTAACCTTAGTAACACGATTAATAGCAACCAAGCGGTCTTTAAGCTCGGCATCGTTTTGTACTTTAACTCTATTTACCATAATCGTATTTTAAAATTTAAGTCCAGCATTACGGGCAGCATCTGCCACCTTCTTAACTCTACCGTGATACAGGTAACCATTGCGGTCGAACACAACAGCAGTAATTCCAGCCTCAAGAGCCTTCTTTGCCACCATTTCACCAACCTTCTCAGCCTGTTCTGACTTGTTCATCTTTTCCAGACCAAGTGACGATGCAGCGACAAGTGTCTTCTGTGCGTCATCATCAATTACCTGAACGTAAATCTGCTTATTGCTTCTGAATACGCTCATACGAGGGCGTTCAGCAGTACCAGAAATCTTATTGCGTACTCTATATTTAATCTTGATACGTCTTTCTATCTTTGTAATCATACTCTTGTCAATTTTAATTATTTAGCACTTGCAGACTTACCAGACTTTCTTCTAATCACTTCACCCTGGAAGCGGATACCCTTACCCTTATATGGTTCAGGCTTACGGAAAGAACGAATCTTAGCACAAACGAGTCCAAGCAACTGCTTGTCGCATGACTCGAGCATGATAAGAGGATCCTGATTTCTCTCAGATTTTGTTTCCACCTTGATTTCTTTCGGAAGTTCGAAAACAATTGCATGAGAATAGCCAAGTGCGAACTCAAGAACATTGCCCTGGTTAGACACACGGTAACCGACACCTACAATCTGAAGAGTCTTTTTGTAGCCTTCAGATACGCCAATCACCATATTGTTCACAAGCGAGCGATACAATCCGTGGAAAGCATGACGCTGCTTCGCATTATCCTGCATCAGTTCTTCATTCTCCTCCATTGTCAACTTGCCGTCCTCGATACAAACCTTGATTGCAGGGTTTACATATTGGCTGAGTTCGCCTTTGGGACCTTTTACAGTTACAATGTCATCCTTATGAGTAACAGTGACTCCTGCAGGAATATTAATAGGTAATTTACCAATTCTAGACATTATATATCCTCCTTAATTAATAAACATAGCAAAGAACTTCTCCACCCACCTTGAGTTCAGAAGCCTCCTTGTCTGTCATTACACCTTTGGATGTGGATACAACGGCTATACCCAATCCATTAATAACACGCGGCATGTCCTTGTAGCCAGTGTACTTACGAAGACCTGGACGAGAAACACGCTTCAAGCACTGAATAGCACTTACTTTTGTCTGAGGGTCATACTTGAGAGCAATCTTGATTGTGCCCTGAGGACCTTCTTCGATGAACTTGTAGTTCAAAATGTAACCTTTGTCAAAGAGAATCTTAGTGATTTCCTTCTTCAGGTTTGAGGCAGGAACTTCCACAATCTTGTGCTTAGCCATGATTGCATTTCTTAACCTCGTGAGATAATCAGCTATTGGATCTGTCATAATTGAATTAAATTAATCGGGAAGCGTTTGGGAGAATCCCGACAATATTTAAACTTAAATTAAAACTTTCTTAACTTAGCTTTACCAGCGAAGGGGCTTAGTCCTGTAACTGTTTTCCTCCGCCGTTTTTTAGAAGCAAAGTATCTGTTAGGTTACCCCCGAACTGGTAACCATCAGATTTTTGTTTACTAAATATCGCTACTGGTAACCGCAATTTACCAGCTTGCTTTCTTCACGCCTGGAATAAGACCAGCAGATGCCATCTCGCGGAACTGGATACGAGAGAGTCCAAACTGACGCATGAAGCCTCTGGGACGTCCAGTAATCTTGCAACGGTTGTGAAGACGGATGGGATTTGCATTAGCGGGGATGTCCTGAAGGGCACGAGCGGCCTCGTAAGCCTCGATTGGATCCTCGGCTGTAGCAATCACCTTCTTCAAAGCCGCACGCTTAGCGGCATACTTTGCTACGAGTTTTGCACGCTTTACCTCACGTGCTTTCATTGATTCTTTTGCCATTTCTATTTTACTTTTTAGCGTCCTTAAATGGGAGACCGAAAGCCTTGAGAAGTGCATACCCCTCCTCGTCAGTTTTAGCAGAGGTCACGAATGTAATGTTCATACCCGTAATCTTATCCACTTGGTCTATGTTGATTTCAGGGAAAATAATCTGCTCTGTAATACCAAGAGTGTAGTTACCACGACCGTCGAACTTAGACTCAATTCCCTTGAAGTCACGAATACGCGGAAGCGATACACGAATCAGTTTCTCAAGAAACTCGTACATACGCTCACGGCGGAGAGTGACCATCACTCCAATAGGCATCTGCTTACGCAGGCGGAAATTAGAGATGTCCTTCTTTGACTTAGTTGCGACAGGCTTCTGACCTGTAATCTGAGCAATCTCGTTCATGGCAACTTCTATCACTTTCTTGTCAGCAGTCGCCATGCCAAGACCTTGGTTCACAACAATCTTCTTCAATACAGGAATCTGCATTGGTGAAGAGTAGTTGAACTGCTTCATAAGTGCAGGAGCAATCTGCTCTGCATACACGTTCTTCAATTGTGCAGTAGTACTCATTGTAATTCCTCCCCTGACTTTTTAGCGTAACGAACTAACTTTCCATTCTCACCCTTCTTGCGACCGATACGAGTGGGTTTTCCAGTCTTTGGGTCAACAACATTCAAGTTTGAAATGTGGATAGGAGCCTCCTGCTCGATAATACCTCCCTGTGGGTGTGCTGCACTAGGCTTGGTGCTTTTCTTGATCATGTTCACACCCTCGACAATGGCACGTTTCTTCTCGACGAGGACTTTGGTGACCTTACCAGTCTTACCCTTTTCATCGCCAGCGTTCACGTAAACCATGTCGCCTTTCTTAATATGTAATTTACTCATTGCTGTTTACTTTTATTGTTAAAGTACTTCAGTAGCCAAAGAAACTACTTTCATGTTTGCAGCACGGAGCTCACGGGCTACAGGGCCAAAGATACGGCTACCTCTCATTTCGCCAGCATTGTTCAACAGAACGCATGCATTGTCATCGAAACGAATGTATGAACCGTCTGGGCGACGTACCTCTTTCTTAGTACGAACAATCAGAGCCTTAGAGACAGAACCCTTCTTTACCTCACTCGTAGGAATCGCGCTCTTTACTGCTACAACGATTACGTCTCCTACTGTAGCATAGCGACGTCTTGTACCGCCTAAGACACGGATACAAAGCACTTCGCGAGCACCGCTGTTATCAGCGACCTGCAATCTTGATTCTACCTGTATCATAATTACTTAGCCCTTTCTACAATTTGTACTAATCTCCATCTCTTCATTTTGCTCAATGGGCGAGTTTCCATAATCAGAACAGTGTCGCCGATGTGGGCATCGTTCTTCTCGTCATGAGCATGGTACTTCTTTGTCTTCTGGACAAACTTACCATATATAGGGTGCTTCTCCTTGAACTTGGCAGACACAACAATAGTCTTATCCATCTTATCGCTGGTCACGACACCCTGTCTTTGCTTTCTTAAATTTCTTGCTTCCATTCTCGATACATTATTTATTTCGCTGAGTAAGTTCGCCTTTCATACGCGCGATGTCGTGACGCAACTTCTTAATCTGAGAATTGTCGGCAAGCGGAGAAATACTGTGGTTGAACTTCATGTTGTTCAAGTTAGCAACCTCCACTTCGATACGCTCAGCGAGTTCTTCTGTAGTAAGTTCTCTAATTTCTGAAATTTTCATAATTAAGCGTTTTTATCGTAATCACGACGTACAACAAACTTTGTGGTAGTAGGAAGTTTCTGAGCACCGAGTCGGAGAGCCTCCTTGGCGATGTCATAAGAAACACCTTCAATCTCGAAAAGAATGCGTCCTGGCTTTGCAGGGAACACATACTGATATGGATCACCCTTACCCTTACCCATTCGGACGTCAGCAGGTTTCTTTGTGATTGGCTTGTCAGGGAAGATGCGAATCCAGACCTGACCCTGACGCTGCATGTAACGCGTGATAGCCACACGGGCAGCCTCTATCTGACGGGCGGAAATCCATTTTGTCTCGAGTGCCTTGATGCCAAAGCTACCGAAAGCGAGTTCAGTACCTCTGTGAGAGACACCCTTCCAACGACCGCGACCTTTTTGCGGTCTTCTATATTTTTGTCTTTTTGGCTGTAACATAGTTAATACCTTCTATAGCTGCGCCTCCGCGTGACGAGTGCCACACTTTGGTCCACAAGCAGATTAATTAATTGCGGTTATTAGACTTTCTGTTTCTAAAACGACGTCCGCCACCATTGTTACCACCACGTCCTGCATCCTTCTGCTGAGAGAAATTAGGAGTGAGATCCTGCTTGCCGAATTTCTCACCACGGCAAATCCAAACCTTGACACCAAGGAGACCAACCTTCGTGAGAGCCTCTGCCAAACAGTAGTCAATGTCTGCACGGAGAGTGTGAAGAGGAGTGCGTCCTTCCTTATACATTTCAGAACGGCTCATTTCAGCGCCATTCAGACGGCCGGAAATCTGCACTTTGATACCTTCTGCTCCAGAACGCATCGTGTTAGCGATAGCAGTCTTGATAGCACGACGATAAGCAATCTTGCCTTCAATCTGACGTGCGATGTTATTAGCCACAATCACAGCATCAAGTTCAGGACGCTTAATCTCGTAGATGTTAATCTGAACCTCTTTGTCAGTAACCTTCTTCAGTTCCTTCTTCAGAGCCTCCACCTGCTCACCGCCCTTACCGATGATGAAGCCTGGGCGAGCCGTGCAGATAGTGATGGTGACGAGTTTCAGTGTACGTTCAATAACAATCTTAGAAACGCTGGCCTTAGCGAGGCGCGCGTTGAGGTACTTGCGGATTTTGCTGTCCTCAAGGAGGTTGTCACCAAAATCATTTCCGCCGAACCAGTTAGAATCCCAACCTCTTACGATACCGAGGCGGTTGCTTATTGGATTACATTTTTGTCCCATAATTACTTTTCCTCATTAGTTTTAGCGTCCACGAAGATGGTGATGTGGTTCGAACGCTTGCGGATTCTGTAACCACGTCCCTGAGGTGCTGGTCTCATACGCTTGAGAGTAGCACCTTCGTCAACAAAAATCTTAGAGATATAGAGTTCTCCGTTTTCAGCCTTGCGGTCATTCTTCTGCTCCCAGTTAGCGATAGCAGACCGAAGCACCTTCTCGATGTTCTTGGCAGCATCCTTGCTGTTGAACTTGAGCGTTGCAAGAGCCTTGCTCACTTCCATGCCACGCACGAGGTCAGCGACATAGCGCATCTTGCGGGGCGATGAAGGAACATCGCGAAGACTGGCGAAGTAGGCAGTCTTTTTGGCCTCTTTAATCTTCTCGGCCATTAATCTTTTTCTTGCTCCCATTATATAATAGTCTTTTTTACTTGATTGAAGCCTGTTTTCTACAATTACTTCTTCTTATTGCCTGCGTGACCGCGGAAAGTACGAGTAAGAGCAAACTCACCGAGTTTATGTCCTACCATATTTTCAGTAATGTAAACAGGGATGAATTTATTACCGTTGTGCACAGCAATGGTATGACCCACAAAGTCTGGGGATATCATCGAAGCGCGAGCCCACGACTTGATAACGCTCTTCTTGCCGCTCTCGTTCATGGCGAGAACCTTCTTTTCGAGCTTCACGTTGATGTATGGACCTTTTTTTAATGAACGACTCATATTCAGTTAACTTTATTTGTTACGTCTTTCAATAATGTACTTATTCGACTGCTTCTTAGGCGCACGAGTCTTGAGACCCTTAGCGTAAAGGCCATTGCGCGAACGTGGGTGTCCGCCGGTGTGACGTCCTTCACCACCACCCATCGGGTGATCAATTGGGTTCATCACAACACCACGGTTGTGTGGGCGACGACCGAGCCAGCGGCTACGACCTGCCTTGCCTGAAGATTCAAGTGCGTGATCCGAGTTGCTCACGCTACCGATCGTTGCGCGGCAAACAGAAAGCACCTTACGAATTTCGCCTGAAGGGAGTTTGATGACGCAATAGCGGCCTTCACGTGAAGTTAACTGAGCAAAATTGCCGGCTGAACGAACCATCTTGGCGCCCTGACCTGGACGCAGTTCGATATTGTGAATCACAGTACCGACTGGGATGTTCTCAAGTGGGAGCGAGTTGCCAAGGTCTGGAGTCGCCTCTGGGCCTGACATGATGGTAGCGCCTACCTGCAATCCGTTAGGAGCAACAATGTAACGTTTCTCACCGTCAGCATAGAAGACGAGTGCGATGCGCGCAGAGCGGTTTGGATCGTACTCAATAGTCTTCACCACTGCGGGGATTCCGTCCTTCTCTCTCTTGAAATCGACGATACGAATCAGGCGCTTGTGACCGCCACCTCTGTAACGGACAGTAATCTGGCCGGAGTTGTTACGTCCGCCAGTGCTGCGCTTACCGAAAACAAGAGTTTTCTCTGGTACCGATGTAGTAACATCATCAAAAGTACCAATAGCCTTGTGTCTTTGACCAGGAGTTACTGGTCTAAATTTACGAATACCCATTTGTTTAATTAAATGTTACTATAGAAATCAATAGTCTCGCCTTCCTTCAGGGTCACAATTGCTTTCTTGTAAGCCTTTGTGCGGCCCTTTATAACACCAGCCTTAGTGTAGCGGCTCTTACGCTTACCAGCGTAGTTCATGGTGTTAACCGAAACTACATTTACGTTATACTTAGCCTCTATTTCCTTTTTAATCTCAATCTTATTGGCAGAAGGAAGCACGATGAAGCCGAACTTGTTGTTCTGCTTCTCCGAGATAGCTGTCATCTTCTCTGTAACCAATGGTTTTACGATATATGCCATATTCTAGTACCTCCTTACTTGTTAAAAGTTTCGTCAACCAACTTGAGCGCATTTTCAGTCATAACAAGAACATTTGCATTCATTACTTTGTATGTATTGAGTGCACTTGCTGTCATAACTTCAACACGCTGAATGTTACGGACTGACAAATTTACGTTCTTTTTTACTTCTGACAAAACGATGAGTGTCTTCTTACCCTCAATTTTAAGATTATTTAACAAAGCAACACCATCTTTTGTCTTTGGGGCCTCAAAATCGAAGTCTTCAACGACAACAATAGCGTTCTGTTGTGCCTTGTAAGAGAGGGCACTCTTGCGAGCCAAAGCCTTCACCTTCTTGTTCAGTTTGAACCAATAATCACGAGGACGTGGACCGAACACACGACCGCCGCCACGAAGCACTGGAGACTTGATGTCGCCGCGACGAGCGCCACCACCACCCTTCTGGCGGATGAGTTTGCGAGTAGAGCCTGCGATTTCGCTTCTTTCCTTCGACTTGTGAGTACCCTGGCGCTGAGCAGCAAGGTACTGGTTCACTGCGAGGTAGATACAGTGGTCGTTAGGCTCAATTCCGAAGATTGCATCGTTCAGAACCACCTTCTTTCCAGTGTCCTCGCCCTTGATATTTAATACAGAAACTTCCATTGCTTACTTCTTGATTATAACGATTGAACCTTTGCAGCCTGGCACACTACCCTTCAGGAGAAGGAGGTTATGCTCTGGAACTACTTTAATTACCTGAAGGTTGTGAGTGGTCACCTGTTCATTACCCATCTGACCGCCCATTGGCACGTTTTTGAACACACGAGAAGGTGTGGCACAAGCACCGATAGAACCTGGCTTGCGCAGACGGTCATCCTGACCGTGAGTAGCCTGACCTACACCGCCGAAGCCATGACGCTTCACAACGCCCTGGAATCCCTTACCCTTAGATGTGCCTGTTACATCAACGTAAGCAGCATCGTTGAAAAGTTCCACAGTGATTACATCACCGAGATTGTGTTCCTCGTCATAAGTGAACTCGGCCAAGTGTCTCTTTGGTGTTGTACCGGCTTTCTTGAAGTGACCCATCATCTGCTTTGTCGTGTGCTTCTCCTTCTTGTCCTGGAAGCCCACCTGAACGGCAGCGTAGCCATCTTTCTCGACAGTCTTTACTTGAGTTACAACACAAGGACCTACTTCGATAACAGTGCATGGCAGATTCTTGCCCTCAGCACTGAAAACGGATGTCATTCCGATTTTTTTTCCAATTAATCCTGGCATTTCAATATAACTTTTAATTGTTCTCGACTATATCAAACCTTTATCTCGACCTCAACACCGCTGGGGAGTTCAAGTTTCATCAGGGCATCCACCGTCTTAGTGGTAGAACTGTAAATGTCAATCAGTCTCTTGTAGGTGCTCAGTTCAAACTGCTCACGAGACTTCTTGTTCACGAAAGTTGAACGGTTCACAGTGAAGATACGCTTGTGAGTTGGAAGTGGGATAGGACCACTCACGATGGCATCAGTAGCCTTCACAGCCTTCACAATCTTCTCTGCAGACTTATCCACGAGATTGTGGTCATAAGACTTGAGTTTGATACGAATTTTTTGCTGACTCATTTTTCTAATTATTTTTAGTAATTAATATATATAAGTAGGAGGGTATGCAGGCAAAGAGTCGTATGCTTGCCTGCACCCCCAAACTTTTTCTTGATTATACGAGATCCACGCGGCCGTTGCACTCCTGCAGCACAGCCTTTGCAATAGAACTGGACACTGGAGCGTGGTGGTCATACTGCATGGACGAAGTGGCACGGCCAGAAGTGATGGTGCGGAGAGCAGTCACATAGCCGAACATCTCGCCCAGTGGCACCATTGCCTTCACGATGCGGGCACCCGAACGGGCATTGTCCATACCTTCCACCTGACCACGACGCTTGTTCAAGTCGCCGATTACGTCACCCATGTTCTCCTCAGGAGTCACCACTTCGAGTTTCATGATAGGCTCCATCAGCACAGGCTTGGCCTGAGCGCAAGCGTTCTTGTATGCCTGACGTGCAGCGATTTCAAATGACAACTGGTCAGAATCGACTGGGTGGAAACTACCATCCACGAGTGTCACCTTGAGGCTATCCATTGGGAAGCCGCCCAGCACACCGTTCTTCATCGACTCAGCAAAGCCCTTCTGCACAGCAGGGATAAACTCCTTAGGCACATTACCGCCCTTCACCTCGTCAACGAACTGAAGTCCAGTACCCTCGAAGTCATCATCCACAGGACCCACTTTCACGATGATGTCGGCAAACTTACCGCGACCACCAGACTGCTTCTTATACACCTCGCGAAGGTCAACAGTCTTGGTGATAGCCTCTTTGTAGTTCACCTGTGGCTTACCCTGGTTGCACTCCACCTTGAACTCACGCTTCAGACGGTCGATGATGATGTCGAGGTGAAGTTCACCCATACCAGAGATGACGGTCTGACCAGACTGCTCGTCAGTCTTCACGGTGAAGGTTGGGTCTTCTTCAGCCAACTTCTGCAAACCAACAGAGAGTTTGTCGAGGTCCTTCTGAGTCTTTGGCTCCACAGCGATACCAATCACAGGGTCTGGGAAGTCCATCGACTCCAGCACGATAGGTGCATCCTCGTCGCAGAGCGTATCGCCCGTATGGATATCCTTCAGACCCACCACGGCACCGATGTCACCAGCACTAATCACATCCACTGGGTTCTGGTGGTTAGAGTGCATCTGGAACAGACGAGACACACGCTCCTTCTTGCCTGAGCGAGAGTTATAGATATAGGAACCAGCCTCAACCTTACCCGAATAAACACGGATGAAAGTCAGACGGCCCACATAGGGGTCAGTTGCAATCTTGAATGCAAGAGCCGAAGTCTTGTCATCCTCAGACGGTGTGCGGTCCTCTTCCTCCTTCGTCGAGGGGTTGGTGCCCACGATGTTGGGAGTGTCGAGCGGAGAAGGCAGGAATGCACACACATAGTCAAGCAGCGTCTGCACACCCTTGTTCTTGAACGAAGAACCACAAAGCATAGGAGTACACTCCAATGCGAGTGTAGCCTTGCGGAGCGCACGGATGCACTCATCTTCCGTGATGGTAGATGGGTCGTCGAAGAACTTCTCCATCAGTTCATCATCAAACTCAGCCACAGCCTCAAGCATCTTGCCGCGCCACTCTTCAGCCTCAGCCTGAAGGTCGGCAGGAATCTCCTCCACGTCATAGTCAGCACCCATGGTTTCATCGTGCCAAAGGATAGCCTTCATCTTAATCAGGTCAATCACACCCTTGAAGTTCTCTTCTGCACCGATAGGAATCACCACAGGAACGGCCTTGGCACCAAGCACCTCTTTCATCTGGCGAACCACCTCGAAGAAGTCGGCACCCGAGCGGTCCATCTTATTCACATAGCCGATGCGAGGCACACTGTACTTGTCGGCCTGACGCCACACAGTCTCAGACTGAGGCTCCACACCACCCACAGCACAGTAAGTGGCCACGGCACCGTCGAGCACACGGAGCGAACGCTCCACCTCGGCGGTGAAATCGACGTGTCCCGGAGTGTCAATCAGGTTGAACTTATACTTGCTGCCGTTCCATGTCCAGTAGGCAGTAGTGGCAGCCGAAGTGATAGTGATACCACGCTCCTGCTCCTGTGCCATCCAGTCCATCGTAGCGGCGCCATCGTGTACCTCACCAATCTTGTGAGTCTTACCCGTGTAGAACAAGATACGCTCAGATGTGGTTGTCTTACCTGCATCGATGTGAGCCATGATGCCAAAGTTTCGCGTAAGGTGCAAATCTTGCTTTGCCATATCTCTTTTCCCTTTTTACCTTATTAAATATAATGAATGAGTTTGATTAGAAGCGGAAGTGTGCGAATGCACGGTTAGCCTCAGCCATCCGGTGCATATCTTCCTTACGCTTGAAGGCACCACCCTGGTTGTTATA
>DGSP01000045.1:22355-22884 GCA_002393555.1 Prevotellaceae bacterium UBA4359 | reverse complement strand
GGGTCGGGGTCTTCGTCAGGCTCCTTCCAGTCGGGGCCAGCCGCGATGGCCAGTTTGGAGAGTTCCTTGTTCTCCACAAACTTGAGGTTGGCCATTGTGCCTGCGATACGGATGTCCTTCTTCGGATACCAGCGGAGATATTTCTGATAGATGTTGTCCGCCGTAAGTTCCTGCTCCGAGCGAGCAGTCTTCGTGCGAATATCCACACCGATAGTGCCGAGACCCGGTATTTCCACAGGGTGGCTGTTGGCACAATAGTAGAGGATGGCTTGGAAGAGTGCCTCCTTTGCCATGCGTACCGTTGACTCAGGCACGTGAGCCGCATTGGCAGCATAGGCAATCAGGTCATCGCCCTTCACCACAGGGCCACGAACCACTTGTGCCTTATACACGATGGGTTTTTCCTCTCTGAAGGTCAAGCGAATCTGACGCTTGAACCATGAAATTGCTCCCGTGCTACCCTTTGTAGTCAAGAGAGCCGCTGCTGATTTGTTTGCCATAGTCGTCTCCTTTCTTTTTAGGGTTCAGG
>DGSP01000045.1:0-22296 GCA_002393555.1 Prevotellaceae bacterium UBA4359 | reverse complement strand
TTTAGGGTTCAGGGGTCTGGCCTTCTGCCTGATTGCTATAGACAGCCGTCTGCATAACCACATTGGTGTCGGCAATGAGTTTGCGGAGTTGTCCGAGCGGCTGGAACGCAAGCCCCGTGTAGGTGAATGAATCGGCAGTGAGTTCTTTTGACGAACGTGCCGTTTTACTTCTCACTTGCAGGTAGAAACCACCGAACTCAGGGAAGGTCACACGCATGCCACGGATGGCATAGTAGTAGATGGCCTGAACAATGGCTTCGATACACGCCTGCATCGTGGCAGGTGGGATGGCAGCAGCATTGGCCGCATACTGCACCAACTGCTTGCCTGTCACCTTGGGATAGGTCAGACGACGCACTACATGCACTTCTGGCTTTTCCTCCCGAAAGGTGAGGCGCATTTTCGCTTTTCGTACTAAGATTGGCATGATGAAGTAGGTTTTAGGGGTTAAACAATGAAAAACGATGCAAAGTTACTACCGTAGGGATGCGGCTGTCAATAGAAGTGCGATTTTTTTTTGCTCCGTGAGCAATTTTTTTTCGCTTCCGCACTCTTCGATGAATGACCCTCGTACAGACACACAAATGAGTTCCGCACACACACGTGTCTGTGCGAGCATCATTTGTTCGTCTGTGCGGAAGTCATTTGTCAATCAGTGCGGAAGTCATCCGTCAGTCAGTGCGACGCTCATTTTTCAACCATCACGAAAAAGGTTAGAAAGTTAGAAAGTTAGATGGTTAGATTGTTATTTTTTGCCCCGTGCGTGTATATAATATATAATATGTATATAATATATAATATATATATAATAAATAATATATAATATATATATATTTTACTTACTACCCCCTATTGATTACCCCCCAACGCAACATGAAAAATGACAAAATAACTTTCTAACTTTCTGACCGAAAAGTAGGTCTTTGGATGTAATAAGAAGTGCAGACTTCAATCCTCAATCATAATCTACCGTGTGTTTATCGACATTTGGTGCATCTTGTTCAAGAGACAAGATGCATTTTTATTGGTTAAAAGGTCAGAAGGTCAGAAAGTCAGAAGGTCAGATTGTCATTTTCCACCACGAATAAAACGAATCATTCTAATTTGACGTGAGTTCGATGAAAATTGCAACTATTCAATTCATGAAAAATTCGTGATTAATTCATGATAATTTATGTCTAAAATAAAACACGAATTTCCATCCTGAGAGGAACTTTCTCTCCCCTGTTGTGTTATTGGGGACACGACGGGGGTGTTGTTGACTCTCTGGAACGAGTTCCTCCCTCGTTAAAATCGTGGGTTTTTGGCCGTTGGGATTGAAAAAATGTGGGGAGGGGCTTTTTTTTGTGGTGGAGAGTGTGGTGGTTTCCAAATTTTTTCTTTACTTTGCACAGAGAGAATTTATATAACCTATTAACTAATCCCCCCAAAAAACTATGAAGATTAAGACTGATTATGCCAATGTTCCGCAGTGGAAGATGCTGATTGTGAAGGCTTCTCTGCCCGACGAACTGAAGTGTCTGAACGAAATTGCCCACAACATGTGGTGGGTGTGGAGTCCGGAGGCGCGCGACTTGTTCCGCGACCTCGACGCGGAGATTTATCATGAAGTGCGCCACAATCCTGTGATGCTGCTGGAGCGTCTGACTTTTGCCCGCAAGGAGGAAATTCTGAAGGACAAGGCTCTGATGAAGCGTGTGAAGGACCTCTATGCGGAGTTCCGCAAGTATATGGACGTGAAGCCTGACTCCAGCCGCCCTTCTGTGGCTTATTTCTGCATGGAGTATGGACTGCACTCTGCCCTGAAGATTTACAGCGGTGGTCTGGGCATGCTGGCGGGCGACTATGTGAAGGAGGCTTCCGACTCTAATGTGGATATGTGTGCGGTGGGCTTCCTCTACCGCTTTGGCTATTTCACGCAGAGCCTCTCGATGGAGGGTCAGCAGATTGCCAACTATGAGGCTCAGAACTTCGGGAGCCTGCCCATCGAGCGTCAACTCGACGAGGATGGCAATCCGTTGGTCATCGATGTGCCTTACAACAACTATCACGTGCATGCCTGTGTGTGGCGGGTGAACGTGGGCCGCGTGAAACTCTACTTGCTTGACACTGACAACGAGATGAACTCGGAGTATGACAAGCCCATCACGCATGCTCTCTACGGCGGCGACTGGGAGAACCGCCTGAAGCAGGAGATTCTGCTCGGTATCGGCGGAATACTGCTGCTCAAGAGGTTGGGCATCAAGAAGGACATCTACCACTGCAACGAGGGGCATGCTGCCTTGTGCAACCTGCAGCGCTTGTGCGACTACATTGAGGAGGAGGGACTGAACTTCAACCAGGCTATCGAACTGGTGCGCGCCTCTTCGCTCTATACGGTCCACACTCCCGTGCCTGCTGGCCACGATTACTTCGACGAGGGGCTTTTCGGCAAGTACATGGGCGGCTATCCACGGAGGCTCGGCATCACATGGGACGAGTTTATCGGCATGGGACGCACCAACCCCGACAACAAGGAGGAGAAGTTCTGCATGAGTACTTTTGCCTGCAACACCTGTCAGGAGGTCAACGGCGTGTCGATGCTGCACGGCAAGGTTTCGCAGAAGATGTTTGCCAACATCTGGGCTGGCTACTATCCCGAAGAGAACCACGTGGGCTATGTCACCAATGGTGTGCACTTCCCCACTTGGGTGGCTGCTGGATGGCTCAAGAACATCTACGAGAAGTATCTCGACCCGACGTTCATGTCCGACCAGTCGAACGAGAAGAAGTGGCAGGGCATCTACAGTTGCCCGGACGAAGAACTCTGGAAGATGCGTTTGCTCATGAAGAAGAATCTGGTCTTCTACATCGAGAAGCAATACCGCGCAACGTGGCTGAAGAACCAAAACGACCCTTCGCGCATCACCAAACTGGAGCAACATTTCAACCCCAACGCTCTGATTATCGGCTTCTGCCGCCGCTTTGCCACCTACAAGCGCGCCCATCTGCTCTTCACCGACCTCGACCGTCTGAGCCGCATCGTGAACAACCCTGAACGCCCCGTCGTGTTCCTCTTTGCCGGCAAGGCACACCCGGCTGACGGTGCTGGACAGGGACTCATCAAGAAGATTTACGAGATTTCGCAGCGCGACGAGTTCCAGGGCAAAGTCGTCTTCATCGAGGATTATGACTATCTGCTGGCCCGCCGCCTTGTGTCGGGTGTTGACATCTGGATGAACACGCCGACACGTCCGCTGGAGGCTTCGGGCACATCGGGCGAGAAAGCCGAAATGAATGGTGTGGTGAACCTCAGCGTGAAGGACGGCTGGTGGCTGGAGGGCTACCGCGAGGGTGCCGGATGGGCTCTCACCGAGAAGCGCACCTTCCAGAATCAGGGCTATCAGGACCAACTGGATGCTGCCACCATCTACAGCCTGCTGGAGAACGAGATTGTGCCGCTCTACTACGACAAGAACGAGCAGGGCATCTCGACGGGATGGTGCAAGGTCATCAAAAACTCCATCGCCCAGATTGCACCACACTACACGATGAAACGCCAACTCGACGACTACTACTCGAAGTTCTACGAGAAGGAGGCCAAACGCTTCAAGGAAATCGCGAAAGACAACTACCGGCTGGCCAAAGAACTCGCCCTGTGGAAGGAGGCCGTGGCCGAGCGTTGGGATGCCATCAGCGTGGTGAGTGCCGAGTGGAACTTCCCCGCCACTGGTGGCGAAGCAGGCCAGAAGTACCGTCTGAAATACGTCATCGACGAGCAGGGACTCAACGATGCCATCGGACTGGAAAAGGTGAACGTCTCCGTCAATGCCGACGGCGAAGAGCACGTCTTCTCTGTCGAACCGCTGGAGATGACAGGACATGAAGGCAACCACTACACCTTCGAGGCAGAACTGACCCCCAAGCAGTTTGGCCAGTACAAGAGTGCCGTCCGCATGTATCCCAAGCACAAACTCCTGCCCCACCGCCAGGACTTCTGCTACCTCAAGTGGCTGGAGTTGCCCAACTTCAATCATTGAAGTCTTGAGTGAAAAGTGAAGAATCTTAAGTGAAAAGTTAAAAGTTAAACCCAAATGGGTCATTAAGAAACAAATTACCATAATTAAAATAATTTTATCCACAAATTATCATAATTATAGAAATTAGTGGGTGAAATTATGATAATTATTCAAATTTGTTTTACGACAGAGCCACGAAGTGGCCTAATGACCGATTCGGGTTTAAGAATAATCACAATCTTCAAAAATGGGAGTTCGATATAACAGAAAAAGTAAGAAAATCTGAAGTGCTACTTCAAAAAAAACGGGGAAATCTGAAGTAGCACTTCGGATTTTCCCGTTTTTTGTTGATACAAAGACCTTATTTCGGCTGCTTGCCAATGTAGGCCAGGATGCCGCCATCCACATAGAGGATATGGCCGTTCACGGCATCGGAGGCGTGAGAGGCGAGGAAGACAGCAGGGCCGCCGAGTTCGGATGGGTCGAGCCAGCGTCCGGCAGGAGTCTTGGCGCAGATGAAAGAGTCGAACGGATGGCGAGAGCCGTCGGGCTGACGCTCGCGCAGCGGAGCCGTCTGAGGAGTGGCGATGTAGCCGGGGCCGATGCCGTTGCACTGGATGTTGTACTCGCCATACTCTGAGCAGATGTTGCGGGTGAGCATCTTCAGACCGCCCTTGGCGGCAGCGTATGCCGACACAGTCTCACGGCCCAACTCGCTCATCATCGAGCAGATGTTGATAATCTTGCCCTCCTTGCGCTCCATCATCTCGGGCAGCACGGCACTGGCGCAGATGAAAGGAGCCACGAGGTCGATGTCGATGACCTGCTGGAACTCGGCACGAGCCATCTCGTGCATGGGGATGCGCTTGATGATGCCGGCGTTGTTCACCAGGATGTCAATCTGGCCCACTTCCTTATGGATGGTCTCAACGAGAGCCTTCACACCCTTCTCGTCGGTCACGTCGCGCACGTAGCCCTTCACGTTGGTGATGCCAGCCTCCTTGTAGTTGTCGAGACCGCGCTGCAGGGCAGCCTCGTTGATGTCGTTGAACACGATGTTCTTCACACCAGCCTTCACAAAAGCCTTGGCAATGTTGAAGCCGATGCCGTAAGAAGCACCTGTAATCCAGGCGTTCTTACCTTCGAGAGAAAACATAGATAAATCAGCCATAATGATTTTAGTTGTTTAGTTGATTAGTATTTGGGTTGATCAGTTTTTTGAGGTTGTCAGATGAGCCTGTAGAGACGTTGGGGGCGTAGGCTCATTTGTCTTGCAAATTTACATAAAAACCTTGAGTTGCAAGCCTCTTTGCTCAAAAAACTTCAGTTTTTAGTGTGAAATGACTGAAAAAATCCTGTCGAAGAGGGGAAAACTTCTGCTACGCGACAACCGTCTCGGCATCAAGCAGATTGCCGCTCGGCTCAACTTTGCCAATCAGTCGCACTTCGGCACCTACTTCCATCGTTATGTGGGCCTGTCGCCTCAGCAGTTCAGACAAAGCAGTTTCAATTAACAATTAACAATCTCCATGATTCGGAGGACAATGAATTGTTAATTGTTTCTTTCAATCTTCTCCTTTGCCTCGTCGAGCAGGGCAAAGAGTTCCTCTTGGGTGGTGGCTTGGAGGATGCGGATGCGGGTCTGTCGGAAGTCGGGGATGCCCTTGAAGAGGGGGCTGTTGGCCAGATGGCGGCGCACGTGGATGATGCCGCCGAGTTCGGTGCGCTTGCGTTCCTTCAGGGCGTTGTCGGCATTGAGCGAGTAGGCCACACTCTGCTGCACCTGCCGTTTCAGCACGGCGAACTTCCAGTCGAGGTTCATGGTGTCGTCGTGGTGGCCTGTGTCGAGATAAGTGCGCACGTCTTTGAAGAGCCAGGGCTGGCCGAAGGTGGCACGGCCTATCATGACGGCATCGACTCCGTAGCGGTCGAAGGCTTGTCTCGCTTCTTCGGCGGTGCAGATGTCGCCGTTGCCGATGATGGGGATGTGGATGCGTGGGTTGTGCTTCACCTCGCCGATGAGGGTCCAGTCGGCCTCGCCCTGATACATCTGGGAGCGTGTGCGTCCGTGGATGGTGAGTGCCTCGATGCCGCAGTCTTGAAGCCGTTCGGCAAGTTCGAGGATAAAAGGCTTACCTTCCTGCACAGGAAGCCATTCGGCTGGCATGTCGTAGAGTGAAGGCACGTCCCAGCCGAGACGAGTCTTCACGGTGACGGGAATCTTGACGGCTTTGACCACCTCGCGGGCAATGTCAAGCATCAACTCTGGGGTGCGCAGCATGCCGGCGCCGGCTCCTTTGCCTGCCACCTTCTTGACGGGGCAGCCGAAGTTGATGTCGAGCAGGTCGGGGTGGGCCTCGCTCTCCACTATGCGGGCGGCTTCGACCATGCTCTCCACGTCGCGGCCATAGATTTGGATGGCCACGGGCCGTTCGCGGTCATCGACGCGAATCTTGGCCAGTGAGCGGTTCACGTTGCGGATGAGGGCATCAGCGCTGACAAATTCGGAATAGACCATGCTGGCTCCGAACTCTTTGCACAAAAGGCGAAAAGCCTGGTCTGTCACGTCCTCCATGGGCGCCAACAGAACAGGCTCATTACCAAGGTTGATGTCTCTGATTTTCACTTGATTATTTAATCTTTATGCCTCCGAGAATTGGTCTTTTCCTACTCCACAGAGTGGGCATTCAAAGTCTTCGGGGAGGTCTTCAAATGCTGTGCCGGGGGCGATGCCGCCTTCTGGATAGCCTACTTCTGGGTCATACTCCCAGCCGCAAGTGTCACATACGTACTTTGCCATAGTTGTTGCGAAATTTAGTTGTGAAAAAACGCTCAGCGCGTGGGCTGGTTACTTAAAATATCTGTTATACAAGCCTTGGAAACCTGCACCATGACGTGCTTCGTCCTTGGCCATCTCGTGAACGGTGTCGTGAATAGCGTCGAGGTTCAACTTCTTTGCCACCTTCGCAATCTCCAGTTTACCGGCACAAGCACCTTCCTCTGCCTCCATGCGCTTTTTGAGGTTCGTCTTCGTGTCCCAAACCACCTCGCCGAGCAATTCAGCAAAACGAGAAGCATGGTCAGCCTCCTCGTAAGCATAGCGACGGAAAGCCTCAGAAACCTCTGGATAACCTTCGCGATCTGCTTGACGAGCCATCGCCAGATACATACCCACTTCGGTACATTCACCCATGAAGTGATCCTTCAAGCCCTGAAGCACGAAAGCACCTTCCTCACCTTCGGGGATAGCCTTTGCCACACCTAATTCATGTTCACAAGCAAATTTCAGTCCGCCTTCAGTTTCTTCCTTCAGTTTGAACTTGGAGCCAGGAACCTTGCACTGCGGACATTTCTCTGGAGGGTTCTCGCCCTCATACACGTACCCACACACGGGGCACACCCATTTTTTAGCCATAAAATGTTAGAGTTTTTAGGGTTAGTAATCTTTTCTTTTTTTTTGAATCACGTTAAGAGAGTTGCAAAGGTAGCACAAAAAAATACAAGATGCAACAAAAAAGTGATTTTTTTTTTTTGCGAATTGGCACAAAGACATTTTTTGAAGTGAGGAAGGTGTGGAATGTGAAGTGCCGTACAAAATACAATAGAAACGCCGTTGCATTTATAAATGGAACGGCAGTCAATTTACATGTGCAACGGCGTTGTACGTAGGGAGGGTTGAGGAGAGGGTATGGGGATTATCGGTTGGGATAGACCACTTCGTTGCTCCGCTCGCCCAGTCCGCCGTAGAAGTTGGCGCAACGCACTGAGAAGCAGGCTCCCTCGGCGGTGCCCTTAGGCACGGTGTAGTGGGGTTCGGTGGTGAAGGCCACCACGTCGCGGTTCTTGCACACGGCATAGAGGCAGGCTTCGGGCACGTCTTGCCAGAAGATGTCGCCCCGGTTGCGGATGTGGAGGATGGGGGGATTGACCTGTGCGGCCTGTTGTTCGGGGCACCAATGGGGGAAGACATGGCCGAGGTCGTAGCGGTCGGCCTCCTGGTCAGACAGGGTGGTGGGATAGCGCATCGTGGTGGTGATGTCGTTCTTGTCCTTGAACTGGGTGCGACGCTTGTCTGTGGCGACCAGTTCGTAGCGGCTGTCCATGCTCTCATATTCGGTGAAGAGGCGTGGCAGGGTGCCGTGCATCTCTGTCCATCCGAGCGAGTCGGGCAGCAGTTCCATGAGGGTGCTCAGGAAGACGGCACGGGGGGCATTCTTCCAGGGGCGTCCCAGCATGTATTTCCCGTCCTGCTCTTTGGCTCCGAAGATGCGGCAGCCGTTGAACACGTAGCCATACTCGCGGTGTGCCTCAGTGGCAGGTGCGCAGATGATGTCGCGCTTGCCGCCACGGGTGCGCAGTTCGATGTCGCAGTGGTTGAAATAGATGGTGCCGCCTCCGCAGATGAAATCGACCGTGCCTCGGATGGCGCAGTCCTCCAGATAGGTGGTGCCGCCATCGTTGGTGTAGTAGGTGTCTTGATTGCTCATGAGTGAGACGCGCTTGAAGACGTTGCCCTTGCAGTTCTTCTCGTTCAGTGCCACGGCCCTGTTGGCAAAGGCTGTCATGTCGTCGCGATAGTTGGACCAGAGTTCGAGGTCTTGGATGTAGGTGCTGTCAGCCCCGTTGAGGAAGAGGGTGGAGGTGATGGAGATGCCTTCGTGCATGGGCATGGACTCTATCTGTGTGCCCTGCATGCCCTCGCCGCAGATGCTGGTGTTGGGGGCTGTCAGGATGGTCATGGGGCTGGGAATGGTCAGTTCCTTGCCGTTTTCCGTAATCTTGATGGGGTTGCCTTCGCCCTTGATGCGGTACATGCTCGACTTGATGAAGATGCGGAAGCGCTTCTTCTTGTCGGGACGGCGGTTGGCAGCATGGATGGCATCGACGAAGGAGCCGTTGGTGGGCACGATGAAGTCGTACTTGTAGCGAATGCGCCCCAGGGAGTCGGGCACTTGGGCATGAACCAAGCCGCTGACACCACTCCACAACAGCCATGCCACAATCAAAATAAACCTGCAGAACATCAGGCTTTTCCCTTTCTGGTTATCTTCTTTTTTGACAATCATAATCTTAATCACGCACAAAGGTACGGCATTCCCACCACACTGCCAAAAGATTCAGCAAAAAAATGGGCTACTCAGCCTGCACCGACCGATGGAAAGTGCTGGCAATCGATACATGAACACTTTTCTTACATCGAACTCACGTTACTCACGATAAGGGTTGACCCGGGTTAAACTTAATTTTAATTCATGTTGACTCCCTTTTACCCTGTGAGTTCGTTTGGGGTTTTGCTCACCCTCGAATTGCACATAAGTACCTTCCCTCTCGATTCTGCTTATTCATTTCCGATACGTTTGTTAATTGTCAACTCCTTACTCTGCCCACCCCTCGCGGTCGAGGTTGCGATAGCCGATGGCTTCGGCTATGTGCTGGCTCTGCACCTGCTCTGCCCCTTCGAGGTCGGCAATGGTGCGGCTGACTTTGAGGATGCGGTCGTAGGCACGGGCTGAGAGGTTGAACTTCTTCATGGCTGTGCGGAGCAGGCTGAGGGCTGGAGGGTCGGGCTGCACGTATTTCTGGAGTAGGGAGGTGGTCATCTGGGCGTTGCAGTGGACTCCTTTTTCGTTCTTGTAGCGTTCCACCTGTATCTGTCGCGCGTTGAGCACTCGCTGGCGGATGCTGGCGGATGGTTCGCCCTTGGGGGCTTTGGCTATGTCTTCGAAGGGGACGCTTTCCACTTCCACCTGGATGTCGATGCGGTCCATGAGGGGGCCGCTGATTTTGTTCATGTAGCGTTGGATTTGGGCTGGGGTGCAGACGCACTTGCGGGTGGGATGGTGGTGGTAGCCGCAGGGGCAGGGGTTCATGGAGGCTACGAGCATGAAGGAGCAGGGAAGGGTGAAGGTGTAGCGGGCTCGGGAGATGGTGATGATGCGGTCTTCGAGGGGCTGGCGGAGGGTTTCGAGCACGGAGCGGGAGAATTCGGGCAGTTCATCGAGGAAGAGCACTCCGTTGTGGGCGAGGCAGATTTCGCCGGGCATGAAGACGTTGCCGCCTCCCACGAGGGCTACGTCGCTGACGGTGTGGTGGGGGGCGCGGAAGGGCCGCTGGCTGATGAGGGTGTCTTCTTTCTGCAGTTTGCCGGCTATGGAGTGTATCTGGGTGGTTTCGAGGCTTTCGCTGAGGGTGAGGGGGGGAAGGATGGAGGGGAGGCGTTTGGCCATCATGGACTTGCCGCAGCCGGGGGAGCCGACGAGGATGATGTTGTGGCCTCCGGCTGCAGCCACTTCGAAGGCGCGCTTGACGTTCTCCTGGCCTTTCACTTCGTCGAAGTCGAAGGGGAAAGTGAAGAGCCGTGAATAGAACTCTTCGCGGGTGTTGACGAGGGTGGGCTGGAGGTCTTGGATGCCGCTGAAGAAGGAAACGATGTCGGTGAGATGTTTTATGCCATAGACTTTCAGGCGGTTGACTACGGCGGCTTCGCGGGCGTTTTCTTCTGGCACGAAGAGGGCTTCGTAGCCGAGTTGGCGGGCTTTGATGGAGATGGGCAGGATGCCTTTGACGGGCAGGATGTCGCCTTTGAGTCCGAGTTCGCCTACGAACATGTAGCGTTCGGGGTGGTCTATCTTCAGAAATTCGTAGGACACGAGCACACCGATGGCTACGGGGAGGTCGAAGCCTGTGCCTTCTTTGCGCATGGCGGCGGGGGCGAGGTTGACCACTACGGAACGGAAGGGGGCTTTGTAGCCGTTGACTCGCAGGGCTGACTGCACTCGCTCTTGGCTTTCTTTCACGGCGTTGTCGGGCAGGCCGACGATGGTGAATTTGGTTTGTTTGCCGTCGTCGTAGTTATCTACTTCGACGAGGATGGGGTGGGCTTCGAGTCCTTGGAGGGCTGCACTGTGTATTTTTGCTAACATGGTTATTGGGGAATGAGGTTGAGGGTTGAGAGGTGAGAGTTGAGGATTTAGGGGTGAGGGTTGAGAGTTGAGGATTTAGGGTTGAGGGGTTAAGGTTAGGGTGTGGGTGTGGGGAGGTGTTTTTTCAGCATGTCGTCGAGGTTGTTGATGTCGGTGCCGGTGTCGATGACTTGGTGGTTGCGGTCGGCGAGGATGTAGAGGGGGAGTTGGTCGATGCCGAGGGTTTTGACGAGGGGGGATTCGAAGCCTCGTCCGTCGCAGTAGTGGTGGATGTGGGTGGAGAGGCTGTCTTGGAGAGTGGCATCTTCCCAGCGGTGGCGTTCGAGGTCGAGGGAGATGGCGAGGATGCGCAGTTGGCCGCTGGTGCGGTGTTTGTCGGACAGATGGCGCAGTCGCCACAGGGTGTCGTAGCCTTGGGGATGCCAGAGAGCCCAGAAGGCGAGTAGGGTGTAGTCGCTCTCTTGGGCCCACAGCCGTGTGGGGGTGAGGTTGCGCGTGATGAGGGTGAGGTTGGGGATTGTCTGGTGGGGCTGGCGGCTTTGGGCGGCAGTGTTTTTTTTCTCGATGTCGAGCAGGTAGTGGTTGTGGGGGTGATGGGGCTTGAGTGTTTTGAGCAGAGCGGTGAGTTCGTCGGGGCTGGCATCGGGGTCTTGGACGAAGTAGTGGTGGAGGAGGTAGATGGCCACGGGGGAGGTGGGGTGGTCGGTGATGTAGGTGCGGGCTACTCCTCGGGTGGCGGTGGGGTTCATGGTGTAGGTCTCTTGCCGGAACTGGTTCATGAGTTTGTTTTCTTCGCTGCCGTTCACCACGTAGTTCTTCATGTCGTTGGCTGTGGCTTCGTACTGGAGGTCTTGGTTGGGTCCAGCAAAGATGACTTGCTCCATGCCATTGGGGAAGACGAGGATGTAGGGTGTGACTTCGGAGGTTTGCCCTTTGTAGAGGAAGCGGCCTTCTTGGATGTTGAGGGTGTCGAGGCGCGCATGGTCGTCTGACTCATTATATATATATAGTTGACCTGCCTGCATGTCGCGGAAGTGTCCTTTGATGCGGAAGGTGTCGCCCCCGGGTCCGCAGGAGGGGAGGAGGAGGGGGAGAAGGAACAGGAGGATTATGGATAATGTGTGTGCGCGATGCTTGGTCATGATTTCACATTTATTTATTCATTTTTGGGAGTGAAAGGAGTGAGATAAAGTTAAAAACTAAAAACTAAAAACTAAAAGTTAGAAACTAAAAGTTAAAAGTTTAAGTTACCTTTCATCCGCAGAGAGGATGCTTTCACTTTTAGTTTTTTCACTTTTAACTCTTTAACTTTTAGTTTTTAGTTTTTCACTTTTTACTCTTTAACTTTTAGTTTTTAACTTTTAACTTTATCTCACTCCTCAAAACTCGTTATTGGTTGTGGTCGGAGAATTCGGTGTCGTTGGCTGCTCGCTTGGCGAGGGTGGGGTCGAGGGCGATGGCTTTAGCGAGATGGTCTTTCACGGCTGCGGAGTCGTCCATGCGCACGGCAAGGATGGCATGCAGATAGTGGGTCATGGCATCGGGGTTCTTGATGTTCTCCAGCACTTTGAGAGCATCGGAGTAGTCTTGCGAGAGGATGTTGGAGAGGGCGGCGCTGTTGTTGGCCGACTTCTGGAACTTGACAGATGCTTGGTTGTATTTTCCTTGTGCCACATAGAGGTGGCCCAAGGCTTCGTCGAAGTTGTTGGCTCCCACTCCCTTGGAGATGTACATCTCGGCATCGCGGAACTGTCCGTTCTGAATGGCGAGCATGCCGAGGTTCACGTTGGGTTCGGGGGCTGAGGGGTTGATGCTGAGGGCGCGGCGCAGATAGGACTGGGCTGTCTCGTTGTCGCCACGGCGCATGGCCAGTTGGCCCAAGTTGTTGTAGGCCCGGTAGTCGTTGGGGAAGAGTTTCTCCACTTTCTTCAGTATGGCCTCTTTCTGGGTGTCGGTGGCCAGAGTGTTGGCGGCATAAATCAGTTCTTCCAGGCTCAACTGGGCGGGTTCTTCGGTGGCCAGTTGCATGATGGCTTCGTCGCTGCGGCCTATGACATCGTAGTTGATGACCATGCGGGCTCGGCGCAATTCGGGCAGCACGGCATCGGCCAGTTCTTTATAGACGAGTGCCACGTTGCGGATTTCCTGTTCGCGCTGTTCGGGGTCTTCATACATGGAGAGGACGCGCAGGATGATGTCTTTGTCGGGCAGGTTGGACTGCGACACCAGTGCCTGGAAGCCTTCCCAGTCTTCGGCTGTGTATTTCGTATCGACATGGGTGGCCAACTGGTTCTGCTTGAGTTGCTGGTTCACATAGCCTTCCGACACTTCGCCGCGCTTGGCGGCCAGACGTTCGTTGATGGCGTATGCTCCGTCGGGCGAGGCGTAGGCACTCACCTCGATGTTGTTGAGCACCAGGCTCTGCTCATTGGTCTTGATGTTCTTCAGCGTAGTGATGAAGTCCTGTATGGTCTGGCTGTTCAGTTCGCTGCCTCGCAGGTTAGCCTGCCCGATGAGGAACTTGACGGCTGCTTCCTGCTTCTGGTTGATGACCCGCTGGAAGTTGTCAGGTGCCACACCGAAGTTGGCCGTCTTGGCCGTCTTGGTGATGAGGGCTGCCGTACACTGTGTGCCATGGCCAATCTTCACCGTGGGCATCTTCACCATCTTCTTCCCCATGCGGGCATTGAACTGCATCATCAGGTCGCTCTTCTCCATGCCTTCGGCGAAGGGCACCGAGAAGCGCAGTGTGGCATGACCGCCATTCTTGTAGGAGATGATGGTGTGGTTGGCCTCCACCTTCTCGCCTTGCAGGGTGAGGGGGTCGCCGGCTGTCGCTCCACCGTCCCATTTCAGCACGGGTGTACACTCTATCACCGTCTTCTTGTTCATCCATTTGGCTGGCACATTCACGCTGATGGTGGCTGGCACCTCGCCTGCCACATACTCCAGCGGTGTGGGTGACACCGCAAAATTGTCTGACACAAACGCTTTTTGCTTTCCGCAACTTGCCAGCAGCACCATTGCACCGGCTGCCGACAACCAACAAATCTTTTTCATATCCGTTCAGTTTTTATAGTTCTCAATTTCTTGTATATTTCTTGCTCAGATGATGCACAGGATACCACACCGACAGGAAGCCGATGACCACCACCGTGAGGAAGATGAGCACGATGTCCATCGCATGCACACTCACCGGGTAGGCATTGATGATGTAACTTCCCTCGCTGCTGCCGAAGCGCACCAGCCCAAACTGCTGCTGCAGCAGGCACATCGCCAGTCCCAGCACGATGCCTATCACCGCGCCCAGCAGGCAAATCATCCTCCCCTCCATCATGAAGATGCCCCTGACCTGATGCTCGTTGGCACCCAGATTCCGCAGTGTGGCTGCATCCTCCTTCTTGTCGATGATGAGCATGGAGAGCGAGCCGATGATGTTGAAGCAGGCAATCATCAGGATGAACGTGAGGAAGATGTATGAGATGAGTTTCTCTATCTGCATAATCTTGAACGTGTCCTCCTGCTGCTCATAGCGGTCCAGCACTTCATACCGCTCGCCCAGTGCCGCCCTCATCCTCGCCTTCACTGCCGCCACATCGGCTCCCGGACGCAACTTCATCTCCACTGCCGACACCTCGCCCTGCCGCTCGAAGAGCCTGCGGGCGAAGCCGATGTTCGTTATCACGTAGTGCGAGTCATACTTGTTCTGCTTCACCATGAAACCCACCCGGGGCGAGTACAGTTCATCCTCGTTCAGGCTCTCGCGCGGGTCGTTCAGGTCGATGCGCTCCCCCTTCCGTGGGGCATACACCTGGATGGGCTGTGCGAAGTCGGCCGGCAAGCCCAACTGCATGAGCAGGTTCGCCCCCAAGATGCCGTAGTCAATCACGTCGGCATGCAGTTCGAACACCCCGTCGCCCACCAGTATGCGGTCAATCTCTGTCAGTTCCTCAAAACTGTCCTCCACCCCCTTCACCGTAGCCATCACCTGCCGGTTGTTAATCATCAGCAAGGCTTGGTCTTCCAGCGTCTCGGTCAGCACCGCCACGTCGGGGTCGTGCCTCAGCGCCTCCAGCCCCTCGGCATCGGCCATCATGAACTTGCCCGTGGCCGGCACCACCTTCAGTTCCGGGTCCATCGCCGTGAAGAGGCCGGCCACCATGTCTTGAAAGCCGTTGAACACCGACAGGATGCACACCAGCGCTGCCGTGGCAATGGCCACACCCGCCACCGACACCCCTGAGATGATGTTGATGGCACTGTGCGACTTCTTCGACAGCAGATAACGCTTGGCTATGTAGAAAGGGAAATTCATCACTCTTTCAGCAGTTTGTCAATGTGGTCCACATAGTCCAGCGAGTCGTCCAGGAAGAACTTCAGTTCCGGAATGATGCGCAACTGGTGCCGTTCCAGTTTGCCCAGTTCGTAGCGCACCTCCGAAGCGTGGTCGTTGATGTTCTGCAACACCTCCTGCGCCTTCTCCGAAGGGAAGATGCTCAGGTAAGCCTTTGCCACACTCAGGTCGGGGCTCACCCTCACCACACTCACACTCACCAGCAGGTTTCTCGTCTGCCTGGTCTGCGCCTGGAAGATGTTACTCAAGTCCTTCTGAATCAGACGCGCAATCTTATTCTGTCTCGTTGTTTCCATATCTTTGAAAATTAGAAGTTAAAAACTAAGAACTAAAAGTTTAAGTTACTTTGCTAATCAAGAACAATCCGAATGGAGGATACCCATACTTTTCACTTTTAGTTTTTCACTTTCCTGATGATGCTCAGCCCATCCCTCAGCGGCAAGATGACTTTCTCCACTCGTTCATCGGCGGCCACCAAGTCGTTGAAGGCACGGATGCCCTCCGTCTGCGCGTCATGCGTCTCCGCCTCCACCACATGGCCGTCCCACAGTGTGTTGTCGGCCAGGATGTAGCCACCCTCGTTCAGATGCGCCATCACCATCTCGTAGTAATCGACATACCGCCGCTTGTCGCCATCGATGAAAGCCATGTCAAACCTCAAGCCCAACCTCGGCACCACCTCCAGCGCATCGCCAATGTGCATCGTGATTCTGTCTCCCCACGGCGAGTTCTTCAGCCAGGGCAACGTGAAATCCTCCTGCTCATCGTTAATCTCCACCGTGTGCAGATGGCCACCTTCCGGCAGTCCCTCCGCTATGCACAAGCCCGAATAGCCGCTATAGGTGCCAATCTCCAGCACCAGCCTCGGCCTGACCATCCCCACCAGCATCTTCAGCAGCCGCCCCTGCAGGTGGCCACTCGCCATCCGCCCATAGAGCAGATGCAACTGCGTGGCCCTCCACAGCCGGTGCAGGTAGTCACTCTCCTTGTCTATATGGGCAAGGATGTAGTCATCTATAGACCCTCTCTGTCCTTCGGACATCTCCCCCATAATGGGAAGGCCATTCGGTTTGTTAGTCATTTAATTGATATAGTATAAAGACTTATTGATTCCTCACCGCATGGTCTCCCTCCCCATTACGGGGGAGGGTTGGGGAGAGGGTCCTTAGTGCCTCCACAGCCAGTCGGTAACTGTCCAGCCCGAATCCGCATATCACACCCACACACGCACTGCTAATCATCGACTTGTGGCGGAACTCCTCGCGCTGATGCACATTCGAGATGTGCACCTCCACCACGGGCGTCTTCACCCCACGGATGGCATCCTGAAGGGCGATGCTCGTGTGCGTGTAGGCACCGGCATTCAGCACGATGCCGTCCCACGTGAAGCCCACCTCATGAATCTTGTCAATCAGCACACCCTCCACGTTCGACTGGAAATAGGCCAGTTCCACCTCCGGGAACCTGCTCCTCAGTTCCTCCAGATAGTCCTCAAACCCCCGGCTCCCATAGATGCCCGGCTCCCGTTTGCCCAACAAGTTCAGGTTAGGCCCGTTCAGAATCAGAATCTTCATCTTCCCTTAGTTTTAGTGGATTAGTTCTTTTAGCAAACAATTTTCGTACAAAGGTAAATCTTTTTTTTCACACATTCACCACATCCAGTGTGTGAAAATGTTAAAATCCCCATATTCGGCAAACATTACACGGCGGAAAAGGGGAAAGTGCTGTGCCGACAAACGAAAAAGAGAAGAACTTGCGGCCCCTCCCAACCGCAATCGAAAGCATTCGTTCACCCACTTTTCGCTTCTAACCCTTCCCATCCCCCAATCGTACAAAATGACCAGCCCCAACAGCCCCCAGACAGGTGTGAGTCACACCCCCTCCATAGGTGTGAGTCACACCACCCCCACAGGTGTGACTCACTCCTGTTTTGAGGCTACGGGCGCGTACTTTTTGACCAATTTGATGGAACCTCCAAAAGGGAAAGAAAAATCTCCCTTCGACAGCACGTCCACTGAATATTTATCCGTACCTTTGCACTCAAAAAAGAACAGGCAATGGAAATGGAACAGACGATATTTCAGCGTTCAGAACTGCTCTTAGGCCATGAAGCCATGGAACGCATCCGCCGCCAGCGAGTCATCATCCTCGGTGTGGGAGGAGTCGGCTCCTGGTGTGCCGAAAGCCTCGTGCGCAGCGGCATCAGCCAACTGACACTCGTTGACAGCGACTGCGTGTGCGCCACCAACATCAACCGCCAACTCATGGCCACCACCCAGACCGTGGGACAGGCAAAGGTGGAGGCCCTCCGCCGGCGGCTGCTCACCATCAACCCCTCGGCAGAAATCACCGCAGTGCAGGAGGTCTTCACGGAAGAGACATCTGAGACCTTCCATCTGGACACCTACGACTACATCATCGATGCCATCGACTCGCTGAAGGACAAGGCACTGCTCATCCTGATGGCCAGCCACACGAAAGCCCGCTTCTTCTCCTCGATGGGGGCCGCGCTGAAACTCGACCCCACGCACATCCGGGTGGCCGAATTTTGGAAGGTGCAGGGCGACCCCCTCGCCCGTGCCCTGCGCAACCGCTTCAAGCGAGACCGCCACGTCCCCTCCAAGAAGTTTCGGTGCGTGTATAGCGACGAGCAGCCCCAGCCTCGCCACCACGATGCCCCGTGCGGCTCCATCGTCCACGTCACCGCCTCCTTCGGCTTCATGCTCGCAGGGCTGGTCATTCAAGATGCCGTCAAGGTGGAAGAGTGACTTCAATGGGTAAGTCTCTTCAACAAAGATGGAAAAAAGATATAAACTGTTTTTTTTGGTTCATCGACTAAACATTATATATATGTATGCTGTTACCATATTATAAAGAAGGAGTGATAGAGGCAGGATGCGACGAGGCGGGCCGAGGATGCCTGGCTGGGAGCGTGTATGCGGCGGCGGTGATACTGCCGGCGGACTATCACAACGACCTGCTGAACGACTCGAAGCAACTCACGGCCAGACAGCGGTACAGGCTCAGAGAGGAGATTGAACGTGATGCTGTGGCCTGGGCGTTGGGCATCGTCACGCCACAAGAGATTGACGAGATGAACATCCTCCGTGCCAGCATCACGGCCATGCACCGTGCGATTGATGGGCTGAAGGTGCGACCAGAGTACCTCATCATCGATGGCAACAGGTTTATGCCGTATGGTTCCTCAGCCCCCAAGGGGGAGGGAAACCGTCCGGATGGTTCTTCCCCCCTTGGGGGGATAAGAGGGGGGCTGATTCCTCACACCACCATCGTGAAGGGCGATGGCAAATACCTCTCCATCGCTGCAGCCTCCATCCTGGCCAAGACCTATCGCGACGACTACATGAAAGAACTGCACAAGGAGTTCCCCTTCTACGGATGGGACCACAATGCCGGCTATCCCACCAAGGAACACCGCCAAGGCATTCTGAATCACGGCACCACGCCCTATCACCGCATGACTTTCAACCTGCTGGGGTCGGCACAACTCGAACTTCCCTTTGCCAATTAGCCAGCCCATGCGCTGGGCGACTTTTCTTTTTCAAGAAAGACAGACCAAGGCGGCTCTTCCCCCTCACAGAATAGGGAAAAACCCCTCGCAAATAGGAAAAAGTAATTTGCGAGGGGTTTTCTTTTGTCTTAACTTTGCATCGTCAACCAAAAGAAGAGCCAGTTTTGGTACTGGAAGAGGTGACAGAAACATCTATCTTTAACAACAAAAAAACATCCATCATTAACCACTAAAAAAGATACGACTATGAAGGCTTTAAGAACTCTCCTCACCGCAATCGTACTCCTGGCAGGAGCACTGACGATGAACGCACAGCGCATGAGCATTGCTGCCATGCAGAGCAATGCACGGTTCTTGACCGACCGCATGGCATATACGCTGGGCATCAGCGACCCCTTCCTGATTGATGAAATCTATCGCATCAACTACGACTACATCTGGGGCGTGAACGACTACCTCGACGATGTGGCTCTGGGCTACTACTACGACGACTACCTGGCCGTGTGCGCCGCCCGCGATGCCGCCCTGCGCAACCTGTTGGGCTACACCGTCTGGAACCGCCTTATCGGCTACACTTACTTCCACCGTCCCATCGTGTTCGTCAACCGTGGCTGGCACTTCTCCATCTACGACTACGACCGCTATGGCATGAACCGCTACTACTACCACGCTCCTCGCCCCATTGCCCGTGGCTATGCTGGCGGACACTTCTTCCGCCCCATGGCACCCCGAGGCTACAGACGCGGCGCTCCGGCACACGTGGTGGTGCCTCGCAGAGACTACCATGCCCCTCATGTGCATCGTGGCGGCAGCCACAGCGCACCCGCTCCACGCTCTCATCAGGGCGGTGGCAACTACAACGACCGTGGCTCGCACTTCAACGGAAATGGCGACATGAACCGTGGCGGCAACAACACGCCTGCTCCCGACATGAACCGTGGCGGTGGCAACAGCACACCTGCTCCACGCACCAACAGCAATGCCAACAGTTCTTCTCGTCAGTTCATCCCACGCACATCATCCACGCCTTCTCTCACCAATGCCTCCATGACAACTCCCTCGCGCACCAGCAGTGTCAGAACCGACATGGGACGCAGCAGTGCCCGCATGAGCAGCGGCAACATGAACGGTGGCACTCGCATGAGCAGCCCCAGCCGCATGGGTGGCGGTGAAGGTTCTCGTGGTGCAGGCAATGTGGGCGGTGCTCGCCGTGGCAGCCGCAGGTAATGAAATGTACAATTTACCATGTACCATGTACAATTAGCCATGCGGCGAGTTGTTTCAATGACACAATGCAAATGGTACATGGTACATGAAAAGACTCTCTTTCTACTATATATTTGACACTCAATTTTAGGTGTTTAGGACTGTTTTTCGTGAGAAAAGCAGTCCTTTTTCACTCTTCACTCTTCACGATTCAGCGAAAATTCCTACCTTTGCATCCCAAAATCAAAACGTTATGACAATAGAAGAAAAACTGATAGCCGGTGTGCAGTCTGCTGTGAAGGCACTCTACGGCATGGAGGCAACGCCCGAGCAGGTGCAGTTGCAAAAGACGCGCGAAGAATTTGAAGGACACCTCACCGTGGTGGTGTTCTCCTTTGTGAAAGCCGCTCGCAAGAGTCCCGAGATGGTGGGCAACGAGATTGGGCAGTACCTCGTGGAGCATGCAAGCGATGTGGTCGCCCGGTTCAACGTGGTCAAAGGGTTCCTCAACCTCGTCATCAGCGATGCCCAGTGGGTGGAACTGCTGGCACAAATCAACGCCGACCCCAAGTATGGCTTCCAGCCTGTCACCGAGGAGAGTCCGCTGGTGATGATTGAGTACTCATCGCCCAACACCAACAAGCCCCTCCACCTCGGCCACGTGAGAAACAACCTCCTCGGCTCGGCCCTGGCACGTATCGTCGAGGCCAACGGCAACAAGGTGGTGAAGACCAACATTGTGAACGACCGTGGCATCCACATCTGTAAGAGCATGCTTGCATGGCTCAAGTGGGGCAATGGCGAGACACCCGAATCGTCGGGCAAGAAGGGCGACCACCTCATTGGCGACTACTACGTGGCCTTCGACAAGCACTACCGCGAGGAGGTGAGGGCACTGGTGGCACAAGGCATGGACGAGGAGACGGCCAAGCAGGAGGCACCCCTCATCAAGGAAGCCCACGAGATGCTCGTCAAGTGGGAACAAGGCGATGCTGAGGTGCGCGCGCTCTGGAAGAAGATGAACGAGTGGGTCTATGCCGGATTCGACGAGACCTACAAGATGATGGGAGTGAGTTTCGACAAAATCTATTATGAGTCAGACACTTACCTCGAAGGCAAGGAGAAGGTGATGGAAGGCTTGGAGAAAGGCTTTTTCTATCGTCGCGACGACGGCTCCGTGTGGGCCGACCTCACCGCCGAGGGACTGGACGAGAAACTCCTCCTCCGCTCCGACGGCACCTCCGTCTATATGACCCAAGACATCGGCACCGCCAAACTCCGTTTTCAGGATTTCCCCATCGACAAGATGATTTATGTGGTGGGCAACGAGCAGAACTACCACTTCCAGGTGCTTTCCATCCTCTTGGACAAACTCGGTTTCAAATGGGGCAAAGACCTTGTCCATTTCTCCTATGGCATGGTGGAACTGCCCAACGGCAAGATGAAGAGCCGCGAAGGCACCGTGGTGGATGCCGATGACCTGATGGCTGCCATGATAGACGATGCCTACGAGGCCAGCAAGGAACGCACCAAGCAGACCGACATGGATGAGGACGAAGCCCGCGAGGTGGCCCGCAAGGTGGGACTCGGTGCCCTCAAGTACTTCATCCTCAAGGTCGATGCCCGTAAGAACATGCTCTTCAATCCCGAAGAGTCCATCGACTTCAACGGCAACACAGGCCCCTTCATCCAGTACACTTATGCCCGCATCGCCTCCATCCTGAGGCGCGCCAAAGAGCAGGGCATCGATGTGTCAGATGAGAAAGTGGAAAATCGCCCAGTGCGTGGGCTGGCCACTAAGGAAACCGAACTCATTCAGAAACTCAGCCAGTTCCCCGCCGTTGTGCGTCAGGCAGGCACCGACTACAGCCCCTCCGGCATCTGCAACTACTGCTACGAACTGACCAAGTCGTTCAACCAGTTCTACCACGACTACAGCATCCTCGGCGAACCCAACGAAGACCTCAAGTATTTCCGTCTCTCCCTCGCCAAGGCCGTGGCCAAAGTCATCAGTCTCGGCATGGGCTTGTTGGGCATCGAGATGCCCGAACGCATGTAACACGATTCCTGTAACCTCAGGACACTCATCAGCCTTCTCCATCGTTTGTCGTCCCATCAGGACTATCCAGACAGACTCGGTAAGGCTCATCTTCAGGCACAAAGCCACCCACGGCTTTGTGCCTTTTTTGTTGCTTTTTTTCACACTCATCTTCAAAAAGTTCGGGAAAAGTTTGGTGGTTTCACAGATATTCACTTGCTTTACCGTCAGTTCGGTTTTAAGGT
>DGSP01000014.1 GCA_002393555.1 Prevotellaceae bacterium UBA4359 | reverse complement strand
GAAAAAACAAGCCGCTTGCAGCGAAAAGAAGAGACATCATTGTATAAGACGATTTTGTGTAGTTACTTCATTGTTCATTGTCCCCTCCTTCAACTCTTCTGCGAACGCACACCTGCATCCACCACCATCGTCCACTCGTCATCACCTCCATTTTGCGCCCGTATCTTCCTCCCCCTCTCACCCGCATCTTCCCCAGGCTCGCACCCGTATCAACCCCCATCTCGCACCTGTATCTCCCTCCCTCTCCCACCCGTATCACCCCCAGCCTCGCACTCGTATCAACCTCCGTCTGGCACTCGTATTATCCCTCAACGAGATGCCTGCCAGAACCGAGAAGAAACGACTGCCAGAAGCGTGAAGACATGACTGGGGAGTGGAGGAGGATGCGGAAGGGAGTTGATGGAAAGGTGGGGAAGACGTGGACAGATGTGTTTTCTGGCATAATAACACCTCAATTCGGTATCAGAAAAATTTAATTCTTCAAGTTCCTCCAATGCTCAACTTGTTTGGCTCTAAGTTTTTTTAGTTCACGATGTTATGAGTTGAAGAATGCTTTTCATTCTCATGCTTATGTTATAGGCACCTCTAAACCTCCAAGCGAAGCGACCTCACACCCCAAAAGACCAAAATTCAGCATTCGTCGAAGGCACCAAACCACCGCCGCTGCTCCTGCCCTACGTGCAACGCCGTTGCACATTCAATTTGCACGGCATTCCAATTGTATATTGAGTGCCGTTGCTATTACAATTTGCACGACGTTCCACTCATCAGGTCTTCCTCTTCCCACAGTTTGCACAGATTCCCATAAATATTTTCCCACGCAGAAAACACGAAAACCACAGAATTTCTTAGTGTGGGAAAAAGCCCTCCGATTCGCCTCTTTACGGTGATAAATCTTGACCTTTAGGTTATAAGTAGTCGAAACAAAAATAGTTTATATGTTGCGGCAAGCCGCATTGTTTTCTTGGACAATAATGTCCGATAAAAAACAACTCAATATGAATTTACTATTATGGGTCAGTCTGTAGGGTTACATAAAATACAATGGTCTGCTTCATATTCTCAAGAAAACATCGAAATAGGAGGAAGTGGATATTTTTATGTTGAAGTTGAAGAATAATGAAAGCGGCAACCATGAAGTGATAGATTTCTTCATGGTTGCTGTTCTTTAAGTGAAAAGATTTGTCGATGTGAAATATTTATTGTAGGTTTGCAAAAATTATTGTTGTATGGAAACAAACAAAGTGGTGAAGGTGAAACCTTTGAGGGGTGGATGGCAGGGATTTTATACGAAACTGAAGCGGAAGCCTTGGATGGAGATGGAGATAACGTTGATGGTGACTCCTGAGATGTATAAGAATCCGCCTGCTGTTCCAGAAGGGATGTGTACGGAGGATATGGCAAGGGTGATTACGTTCAAGGGGAGTTACCATGAGGATAAAAAGGTCTTTATCTCTTCGATGATTCAGCAGCGTTCGTGTGATGCGGATGGGTATGGCATGGAGCCAGACGAGTATCTTTGTGGAGTGGTCTCTCATGATGGGGTGTTCTTGTCGCTGTTGGATTAGGAAAAAATGGTTATTACCTTCTGATTGAAATCTTAAACAAAAGAAGATGAAGAATACAAGATGGATGGTTGTCGTGTGGGCTATCATGCTCTGTCTGGGTGTCTTTGGAGAGGACATCCTGAAATGGTGGCGTGGTGAATATTTGACAAGGGTGGTGGATGGTGATGTGGATTCAATAGCGGCAGTAGAAGACACGATGGCTGAAGAGGAGGTGGTGCAGACACCGCCTGATGACAGCCTTTTCAATTCGCTGGTTCCTCATGAGGCACCAACATTGTTCCAGCGGTTTGAGAGTACTTATAAGGCTGATTTTGGCAGGGATTTTGAGTATGAGGTTTGTGTGGATTTCCCCAGACGTGAAGTGGAACACTCTGCGGGTATTCGGAGATGGCTGGTAGAAAAGTTTGAAGAGGCTCTGTTTCTCCATGGAGAGACTGGTTATGTTGCCCCCAAAAAGATGAATAGGAAACGTTTTTATAGGGGGGGCATCTATGCGGATGATAAAATTGGACTTTTTTATAGTAAGCGTTTTTTCGACCTTATTCGTGATGATGAGATTGAGAATGATATCGATTATCCATATGGTTTGTATCAACATTTCCACATGAAGGCTATCCTCGCAACGGAGCGTTTTGTGTCTTATCGAGGATGGATTGAAAATTATTATGGTGGAGCGCATGGGACATACGTGGCAAGAGTCTATTCATTCGATCCCGTCCATCATGTGGAGGTCGATTGGAATTATTTATTCAAGCATGGAAGCCGGGACAGCGTTTTGGCTTTGGTTTCAGATGCGGCGATGACAAACCCAAGGTTTCTGTATTGGGAAAAGGGGAGATTTGAACGTATGGATGATGCTGAGAAACATCTGTTTTTAGTACATGCGAGGGACTATCATGGGAAACCCATGACTCCGCAAGTTGGACTTTGCAAAGATGGGGTCATCTTTTCTTATCAGGTGGAACTTTTGAGTTGTTATGCCGCTGGGAGTTTTCACTTCAAGGTGACGAAGGAGAAGTTGGCTCCTTACCTGACGGAACGAGGCAAATGGTGTCTTGATGTTGATGGATCTTAGTCGTTTTTTGTTTAATAGAATAAAACGTTTACTTTTACAAAAATATCTAAAACATAATACTTATGAAGAAAATTGGATTTTTTAGCATCGTGACAGCGATGGTGCTGGCAAGTTGTGGCGGTGGAACACGTCAGCCGGATGGGGTGTTCAATTATGAGACGCCTGTGGATTTTTCGGATTTGATTAGTGCGGTTGAGAAGGAGAGAATGGAACAGATGAAGAAGGGGGAGGGTGGAGATAGTGAGAGTGGGGATGAGGATGAAGGAGGGGTGTGGGTCGAACCAGAGGGATGGACTGAAGGCATGGGGTATGAACTCTTTGAGGACACTTCGTTTGTGGTGAGACTGCCGCAATATGAAGGGTCGGAACAGCCTTTCTTGAAGAATGCGGAGGATTTCTACAATAGTTGCACGATGGCGCACAATTTGCAGAGCAATCTGGAGATGGTGGCGCGTGAGTTGGCTACGGAAGAGGATGTGGTGAAGTCGGTGCAGGGGATTGGGGCGGATTTCTTGAGGAATGCGGAACTGAAGAAACAGACTCAGGTGTTTGAGGACAGTCTTGTGGTGGCTTTACAGCAAGATGCGGAGATGTCGGAGGAGGAACGAGAGGAACAAGAGGAACCATACGGGGGATATGGCCATTATGTGGAGTTGCTCGGTGACTTATGGGGCGATATTGAAGAGTTGGTTGCTTATAAGTTCTACAGGAGTGAGGAGGCTTTTGTGGATTCGTTGGATTCGCTGGGAGTTCGGATGGAGAAGATGACAGAGAAACAGTTTGTGGCTTACAAAAATTCGAGCGCAGACATGAGGGTGAAGGTGATGCTGGAACAGATGAACGCATGTGAGACTTTTGACGAGCAGTGTTCTCTGTTTCTGAACTGGGCTAACTGCAAGGAATCGATGGACGAGGGTGAATGGTTGCTGAAGGTGGCTGCCCGATTGATGAAAAGTGGTAAGTATAATCCGCTGTTGTATCATGTCTGGCTGGATTGGCGTTGTCTGACACAGGGCATGCTGGGTTCGTCGCGTGATTCAGAAATACCGAATCAGTTGTATAATGAGATGCGCAGGGTGTGCTACCTTGCTTGCTTGAAACGCATTGAGGCTTTCCCGCATGATGCGTTGGCCATGAACTGTGCGGCAGTCTTGGCCGGAAGAGCGAACTTGCTGCGTCTCGGGTCTTACATGTTTGGGAATGATGGCATCATGGAACAGGCTGAGTTTATGCCCAAACGGTTCCAAGACGAAGAGGACGAAAATGAAAATGAGGAAGCAGAAGAGGAAGAACTTTACGATTCGGGAGAGCATTATATTGACTCTCTCGACATCTGGGTGGATGATGATGGCAATGTGTTGGAGTGAATCGTGATGCCTTCGGACGGTATCAGTTCACTTGATTTATCGGTTCTCCATCCAAGTAGGCGCGGACATTTTCTGTGCAGATATTGATGAGTCGTTGTCTCGCCTCGCGCGTTGCCCAGGCAATGTGTGGGGTGAGATAACTGTTTTTGGCGGAGAGGAGCGGATTGTCGGATGCGGGTGGTTCGGTGGTGATGACGTCGGCTCCGTAGGCGGCGAGTTGGTCGCTGTTGAGGGCTTCGGCCACGGCGGCATCATCGACAAGGGGACCTCGGCCAGTGTTGATGAGGATGGCAGAAGACTTCATGGTGGCGAGCCGTTCGGCATCCACGAGGTGGAGGGTGTCTTCGGTGAGGGGACAATGGAGAGAGACGATGTCGCACTGCTCGAAGAGGGTGTCAAGGTCGGCTTTCTTGATGCCGTAGGGGAGGTCGTCTTCGTCTTTAGATGTGTAGGCCATGACTTGAAGTCCGAAACCTGTGGCGATACGAGCCGTGGCCATGCCTGTGTTGCCAAGGCCGACGATACCCATCTTCTTGCCGTTGAGTTCGAAGAGGTTGTGGTCGAGATAGCAGAAGTCTGGTGAGTTGCTCCATCGGCCAGAGCGGTTTTCGATGGCATAGTATTCTACATGGCTGACGATGTTGAGCAAATGGCAGAAGACCATTTGTGCCACGCTTTCTGTGGAGTAGGCAGGAATGTTGGTCACCACGATGTTTTGGCGGCTGGCCACTTCGAGATCTACCACGTTGTAGCCGGTGGCAAGCACACCGATATATTGCAGACGTGGCAGCATGTTGAGTACGGAGGCATCGAGTACCACCTTGTTGGTGAGTACGATTTCTGCGCCTTTGCATCGGGCTACGATGTCATCGGGTGTGGTGCGTTCATAGACCTCCACGTCGGCCAATTCTGAGAGTCCGTCCCAGGAGAGTTCGCCTTGGTCCACGGTGTATGCGTCGAGTATAACTATTTTCATAAGTCAATGTTTTCGATGCAAAATTAGTCAATATTCAAGAAAAAAGCACTATCTTTGCACGATATTTTTTGAGAAATGGCTGAAGAAACTCCAAATAGACTCATTGATTCTCCAGGAGAGAAGGACGCGACCTACGACCATGTGATTAAATATACGGGGCTTTTCGGTGGCGTGCAGGGCATCACAATGTTGGTGTCGGTGGTGAGGAATAAAGTGGTGTCCGAACTCCTTGGCCCTTCGGGAATGGCGCTGATTAATCTCTTTCACAATGCAGTCAAACTCCTCAGCCAGTCAACCGATTTTGGCCTTTCGTTCAGTGCGGTGAAGCATGTGGCAGAGTTGTCAGACTGTGGCACTGAGGCGGAAATACAGAATCTGGTGCGCACGGTGCGTACTTGGTGTCTTTTTGCCGGACTTCTGGGCATGCTGCTGGCGTTGGCCTTGTGTAGGACGCTGAGTCTGTGGACTTTTGAGACTGAGGACTACACGTGGGATTTTGCACTGTTGTCTCTGTCCGTCTGCCTGCTGACCATTCAAGGAGGTGAGATGGCCATACTGAAAGGGCTGAAGAAACTGAAAAAGGTGGCCCTCGTCTCGGTGTTTGGCGCACTGGCCACGTTTGTTCTGTCTGCCCCCATCTATTATTTCTGGCGAATGGACGGAGTTGTGTGTTCGCTGGTGTTGTGCAGCATTGTGATGCTGGCCATCCATCTGCACTATTCGGGCAAGGTGATTCCCTGGCGCGTGTCGCTTTTTTCGCCAACGGTTTACTCGCAGGGGCTACCGATGGTGCGGCTGGGCATCGGATTTATCATTGCCGGCATTTTCGGACAGGGTGCGGAGTATGTCATCCGCACGTTGATTCTGCACTTTGGCGACTTGAACGACGTGGGGCTTTACACCAGCGGTTACACCCTTGCCGTTAGTTATTCCAACCTCATTTTTGTGGCTTTCGAAGCCGATTATTTTCCTCGTCTTTCGGCTGCCCAACACGACAGGAAGCGGATGAACCGGGCTGTCAATCAGCAGATGGAAGTGGGTGTGCTGTTGGTCGCCCCCATGTTGGCTTTCTTCGTTTTGGCCATGCCAGTCCTTGTGCCGTTGCTCTTCTCTGCCAAGTTTGTCGATGCGGTGCCGATGGCGATATGTGCCACCTTCTATGTCTTTTTCAGGGCTTTCACCTTGCCAGCCTCCTATTTGGCTTTGGCTAAAGGTGACTCACGCATGTATATGTTGACAGAGTTGGTCTATGACATCTTCATAGCGTTGGCCATTCCCTATGCGTTCAAGTTCTGGGGATTGTCTGGAGCCGGTTGGGCCTTGTCGTTGGCAGGACTGTTGGACATGGTGTTTATCCATGTCATCTATGCCATCAAGTACCATTTCCGCTTGGATGCCAGTCGATTGAAAATATACCTTTTACAGTTGCTGTGTTTTTCGGTGGCTGTCTTCGCGGCCTTGCAGACGGACTGGTGGATGAAGGCGGTGGCTGCTGCGGCAATGTTGGCTTCGGTGACCATCTCAGTCGTTGCCTTGAAGGATAGGACACACCTCATAGCAAATTTGAAGAAGAAATTATGGCGAAAGTAACGGTGCTCACTCCTGTGTATAATGCAGAAAAATATCTGCGTCAGTGTCTGGATTCCCTGCAGGAGCAGACATTGACCGATTGTCAGTTCATCTGTATCGACGATTGCTCCACCGATGGCTCTTTTGCCCTGCTGCTGGAATATGCACGTGCCGACCAGCGTTTTCAGGTGTTGCGTACACCAGCCAACAGCGGACAGGCCAAGGCGCGCAACTTGGGGCTTCAGTTTGCACGGGGCGAATACGTTGCCACGTTGGATGCTGATGACTGGTATGCACCCGACACGTTGGAACAGGCCTATCTGTCGCTGAAGGGGCAGAAAGCACAATGTGCAGTGTTCCAACTGATGCTGTGCGAGGAAAGCGATGGAAGCGAACGGCTTTACCCTTTTCCCGACGAGCGCACGGAGTGGAGTGGGGAGGAAGCGTTTCGTCTCAGCCTCGACTGGTCGCTGCATGGACTGTATGTGGCAGAGGCCGACCTCTACAAGCGATTCCCTTTCGACGACACTTGCCTGTTGTATAGCGACGACAACACGACCCGTCTGCACTACCTCAACTCCCGTCGGGTGGTGCGCTGCCAGGGGCGATACAACTACCGTCAGCATCCGGCTTCCATGACGAAAGCCTGCACCATCCGCCGCTTCGACTACATGATGGCCAATCTTTCCATGAAACGTCAGATAGAGGCCATGACTCTCAGCGACAAGCAGGGCATTCTCAATCTCTATGAGGCGCACCGCTGGCGCAACCTCATTGGCTGCTATGGCTACTTTTTCCACCATCGCACTGCTTTCACACCAGAGGAACAGCGGCAGATTCGGACTCTCTTTGTCCAGATGCTGTCCACCATCGAGGGGCATCGCATCCCTTGGCGGCTCAAGATGAAACTGGGCTATTATCCTTTCCGCTCCTACTTCCTCTTTTCCCAGATGGAGAACCTCTACTTCACACTGCGCAAGATGTTGGGACGCTGAAAGAGCGGTGGTACAAAAAAAGCAGGAGGTTTCGCCTAATGGTGAAACCTCCACTTGTTTGTAATACCTTATTCTTGTTGTCATTCGTGGGGAAAAGTCCCTTCGGAATGTTTACTTCTTCTTCATGGCTGCGTAGCGGTTCATGAACTTGTCCACACGACCTGCAGTATCGACCAACTTGGCCTTGCCGGTGTAGAAGGGGTGAGAAGTGGAAGAAATTTCAATCTTGATGACTGGATACTCCTGACCTTCGAACATTTCAGTTTCGCTGCTCTTGGCAGTGGAGCGAGAGAGGAACATATCGCCGTTTGACATATCCTTGAAGATGACGGGGCGATAATTGTCTGGGTGAATACCTTTTTTCATTGTTTTGTTTTTGTTTTATACAGTCAATATACTACTGCTGGTGTAACAAATAAATTTTATTTCAAATGCTTTTCTGCTGAAAAGCGGTGCAAAGGTACGACTTTTTATCAAACAGACAAAACAAAAAGAAGGATTTTTCTCTTTTCTTCAAAAAAAGCATCATAAAAACGAAAAAAACTCCTCTCACTTATCTCATAACTCTCAACTTTTCACTATCTTTGCAATCGTTTTTGTGGAAACACATATATTTATTAATAATATAAATACACATTTTTATTATGGTAAGTTACAAAGAACTTGGTCTCGTGAACACTCGCGAGATGTTTAAGAGGGCTGTGGCTGGCGGCTATGCCATCCCCGCTTTCAACTTCAACACAATGGAGCAGATGCAGGCCATCGTGATGGCTGCAGTGGAGACAAAGTCTCCTGTAATCATGCAGGTGTCGAAAGGTGCCCGCAACTATGCCAACGGCACCATTCTCCGCAACCTCGCCAAGGGTGCTGTGGAGTATGCAAAGGAACTCGGCTGCGAGCATCCTGAAATCGTTCTCCACCTCGACCACGGAGACACTTTCGAACTCTGCAAGGACTGCATCGACAACGGCTTCTCTTCTGTCATGATTGACGGCTCTTCACTCCCCTACGAGGAGAACATCGCCCTCGCCAAGAAGGTGGTTGACTACGCTCACCAGTTCGACGTGACCGTCGAGGCTGAACTGGGTGTGCTCGCTGGTGTGGAAGACGAGGTTCAGTCGGCCGAGTCTCACTACACTAAGCCCGAAGAGGTGATTGACTTCTCTACTCGCACTGGTTGCGACTCTCTCGCCATCTCTATCGGCACTTCTCACGGTGCCCACAAGTTCACTCCAGAGCAGTGTACTCTCGTCAACGGCGTGCTCGTACCTCCACCATTGGCATTCGACATCCTGCACGAAATCGAGAAGAAACTTCCTGGCTTCCCCATCGTGCTCCACGGTTCTTCTTCAGTTCCAATGGAAGAAGTGAACACCATCAACAAGTACGGCGGTCACCTCGAGGCTGCTATCGGCATTCCAGAGGAGCAACTCCGCAAGGCTGCCAAGTCTGCCGTTTGCAAAATCAACATCGACTCAGACTCTCGTCTGGCCATGACGGCTGCCATCCGCAAGCACCTTGCTGAGCACCCCGGCGACTTCGACCCACGTCAGTACCTGAAGCCAGCCCGCGAGAACATGAAGAAGATGTACATCCACAAGATTGTCAACGTTCTTGGTTCTGATGGCAAACTCGCTCAGTAATTCGCAAAATTTTTAATAAACTCGATAGGCGCAACTGCAGACACTTTTGCCTGTGGTTGTGCCTTTTTTTGTTGAATTGATAATTGAGGATTTTCATGCGAAGTCTTATTTCAGTTCTCCTTCTTCTTCTCCCCCTGCTGTCTGTCTCCGCACAGACCCACCTCCCCGATTCCTTTGTCGTGGCCACACCCACTGTGCCTGTGCAGCAAATGGATTCGACCTATCTGGCACAGATAGACTCCCTCATGCAGACCTATGAAACTGTGCGCCAGCAGCAAAAAGTGGAGGCGGCGGTCAGGCAGTTTGAGGCGTTGCGGCTGAAGAAAGAAATGTCGATGAGCACCGATGGTGTGCTGCCCTTGGCACGAGGCTTGCTGCTCACCTGGACCGACCACAACTCTATCACCCATCCAGCACAGTTTGAACGCAAAGGTGACGGATGCAACTGGATTGATTATGGAGTGGCTGGTGCGCCTTTAGTGGCCAACTGGGTGATGAAAGCCGCAGGTGTGAAGAGCCGTTCAAAACTCGAACGCATGCTGACAGCCAACGCCATGGCATTGAGCATCTCCTTTGGTGCATCAGAACTGCTGAAGCACACCATTCATGAGACTCGCCCCGACCGCAGCGACCGCCATTCCTTCCCGTCGGGCCACACCTCCTTCGCCTTCGTGTCGGCCACGGTGTTGAGCCGCGAGTATGGCTACATCTCCCCTTGGATTTCGGTGGGCAGTTACACCACCGCCACCGCCACGCAATTTCTGCGCATCAAGCACAACAAGCACTGGATGCACGACCTCTACATGGGTGCAGGCATCGGCACGGTGAGTACCAATCTGGCCTATTTCCTCACCGACAAGATTTTTGGTGCCGATGCCATCAACCGCCCCGAAGTGCGCCGCAAGGATGTCCTGCGCCTCATGAAGTTCAACACCCTGCCCACCGGCTATTCCTTTGTGGCGGGCACTGAGATTGGCAACCGCAAGGTGAAGTTCGACGATGCCACCCTGAAGACGGGTGCCGCCATCGCCGTAGGTGCCGACCTCTCTTTCCACACTTCACCCCATTTTTCCATCGAACTGATGACCCGTGCCGTCGATGCCCAGATGAAGGTGTATGCCAACGAATCGTCCGATTCCCCCATCTACACAGGCGACAACCTCGACATCTACCACTTCGATGCTGGTGTCAAGTTCAGCACCCCCGTCTCTCTCGGCCAGCGCGTAGGCACCCGCATCTTTGCCGGCACCCGCATCATGGACGGCATCACCCTCACCAACGGCGTGAAGTCCTACACCATCCCCGACGAGACCAAGTTTGAATGTGGCATCGGTGTCTCCTACGAATGTCTCGACACCGACAACTACGCATGGGGCATCATTGCCGACTACTACCACACCTTCTCCCACTACATGAAAAACCGCTACAGCATCAGTTCCGTCTGGAAAATACTGTTTTAGTGCAGCCACAAGCCGTCAGTCAGGCAAAGCAGATAGATGAAGCCTTAAAAGTTTAATTCCACATGAAAGCGAAACAATAATCTCACTTTTTTCAAGCCTCTGCCACTATTTGGCGTATCTTTGTGCTATCTTTGCAGAAAAATACCAGAACTATGATGAAAAATGACAGAGGACAGACCTTGATTAACAAGTATGTGTGGGTGATAGACACCATCTATCGCGCAGGAAAGATTTCGTTCAGGGAACTGAACAGAAGGTGGGTGCGTGATGAGGAAATCAGCGAGGGTGTGGAACTTGCCAAACGCACCTTCGACAACTGGCGCTATGCCATCAGGGATATGTTCAAACTCGATATTGAGAATGAGAATTGCGGTGAATACCGTTATTACATCGAGAATGAGCGGGACATCTTCAACAATGGGCTTAGCTCATGGCTGATTAACACCATCTGTGTGAGCAATGTCTTGACGAAGAGTGAGAGCATCAAAGACCGCATCCTGCTGGAGTATGTGCCATCGGGGCAGGAACATCTGCAAACCATCATCGAGGCGATGAAGGAGGGAAAGGTGCTCAACATGACCTATCACAGCTATTGGAAGGATGAGGAGAACTGCTTCGATGTGCATCCCTATTGTGTGAAGCTCTTCCGTCAGCGCTGGTATCTGGTTGCCCTCAGCACCTATGCCTACTACCATCAGAAGGGACCAAGAATTTATGCCCTTGACCGCATTCTGGACCTGCAGCAGACGGAAGAGTCTTTCGAGATGCCCAAGGATTGGAATGCGGAGGAATATTTTGATGGGTGCTTCGGTGTCATTGCCGACCACCACACGAAGATTCAGACCGTGAAGCTGAAGGTGTCGGCAGGGCAGGCCAACTATATCCGTGACCTCGCTTTGCATGAGTCGCAGAAAGAAAGGGAACGCAACGAAGAATACAGCATCTTCACCTATCGTCTTCGCCCTACCTTCGACTTCCAGCAGGAACTGCTCTGGAATGGTGAGGACATGGAGGTGCTGGAGCCAGAATGGTTGCGCAAGGAGATGGCAGGAAGAATTGAAAGAATGTGGAACAAATATAAGGAGGATTGAAAATGCAAGATTTTGCAGCAATAGATTTTGAGACAGCGAACAATGAGCGCAGTTCCGTATGTTCTGTGGGTATCGTGATTGTGCGCGAAGGTGAGATAGTGGACACGTTCTACTCGCTCGTCGTGTCATTCCTCATCAGGAGAACCACCAACTGCAAACCGTTGCCGAAGCCTGCGGGTACTGCCTCAAAGACTACCACCATGCCCTTGCCGATGCAGAAGCATGTGCTTGGATAGCCAGAGAGATTTTGTGAAAGAGGATGTAATATTTTCAATGAAAAGACGTATCTTTGCAAAAATAATTGAAAAGTATGGAAGAAGATAAAATTGTCATTTATCAGACAGAAGATGGACAAACGCAGATAGATGTGCGTCTGGAGAACGAGACTGTGTGGCTAAACACTAACCAGATGGCTCTTCTTTTTGAAAGGGAAGACTCAAACATCCGTCGCCACATCATTAATGTATTTAAGGACGGGGAGTTGGAGAAAGATAATAACGTGCATTTTTTACACGTTAATGGAATCAAAAAGCCTGTGCCATTTTATAACCTCGATGTTATCATCTCCGTTGGCTATCGTGTGAAAAGCAAACGAGGTACCGCTTTCCGTATCTGGGCACGAAAGGTTCTGAAAGAGTACATGGTCAAAGGTTATGCCGTCAATGAGCGAATTCGCCACGAACAGATTGGGGAGCTTCGCCAGCTGGTGGGTATGTTGGGGCGCACCCTCCAGAACAAATCACTTTCCACAGAAGAGAACAGGGCCTTGTTTGAGGTCGTGACAGATTACACCTATGCTCTCGACACACTCGACAACTACGACTACGAGCGGCTGACCATTGAAAAAACCACGAAGGAGGAACCCTTTCACGCCACTTACGAAAACGCGATGAAAGAGATTCTGCGACTGCGCGAAAAGTTTGGTGGCTCTGTTCTTTTTGGCAATGAGAAGGACGATTCGTTCAAAAGCAGTATTGGGCAGATTTACCAGACATTCGGAGGTGAGGAACTCTATCCCAGTGTGGAAGAAAAAGCTGCCATGCTGCTCTATCTTGTGACGAAGAACCACTCCTTCAGCGACGGCAACAAACGCATTGCCGCCACGCTGTTCCTTTGGTTCCTCAACAACAACGGCATCCTCTATCGTGAGGATGGTTCGAAGCGATTGGCCGACAACACTCTTGTTGCTCTCACCCTGATGATTGCCGAAAGCCGTACAGAGGAAAAGGACGTGATGGTGAAGGTAGTGGTGAACCTGATTAATCAGCAAAATGTATAATACAACATGTGCTTGGATAGCCAGAGAGATTTTGTGATTTTGAAGAAAATGTTTGGAGATTAGGAGGAAAGAAAGTAAATTATGCAAATAATAACCTAAAAACCATAACTATTTATAACAATGAAGCCATTTTACAGATTAGTAAACCCTGTTTTTGAACAAAAGGGGATAGAGTATGACACAATGGAGATTCCTTTGTCCCCTAGAAAGCAACGTTCTATCAATTTGTTTCAGTTGTTTAAAATAGCAATTGTTTTTTGGCAAAGAACGGGCGTTCAATTATCAACAGCAATAGATGCAATGTTAAGATTCCGAGATTATTTGGAAGAAGTTCAATCTATAGAGCGGTCAGGAGGAGAATCTGTTCCAACATCTCTTTTCAATCATCATGAACCTATTCAAGCGGTTACTTTGCAAGACATAAAAACCTTGATGTTTGCGTATTACGATTTATATAACAAAGAAGGTCTTTCTTTATATTTTGATGATTTGCCTTATATATGGGAACTATTGTGGGAAATCGTCAGAAAGGATTTTTTTAGCAATAAAACGTGTCGATTTCAATGCTTATTCCTTTATGACAACTTGGATCAAACTAAATCTTTTCAAGCAAAGATTGACCCTTACCATCAAAACACTATCGTTAAAGTATGGCTAGAAAATGAAGATTCCATTGAGCGATATGATGCAGGATGGCTTGATATGATATCTGTTAATTGTACTTTCAATGAATACTTTGACTATTGTAGATATTATTGGGAAGGAAAAGAGTCCAAATGTCCTAATTGGGAATATTTGTATGTGGGGAAATATAAGTTGGGGAACATCGGAGATAAATAAGCTATTCAATGTTTGAAGGATAGAAGAAAAGAAAGTCTATTTGCAAAAATAATCAAAAACTAAATACGGAGAACAATAATGTTAAACTAAAAAACGATGTATTATGGAACATAAAGCACCTTGGTGGCTAACTCATAAGCCGATTGTCACAGTTGATTATACAAATAAAGATGCAGAAGCTGGCGATGCCAAATTTTTGTCTATCGGACGCTCCACATGGAATTCTGAGGATTTTTCTGCAAAAATCTGGAGATGGTCCGAAAATGGCGAACGTTGGTCTAGGCAAAGTGAAGAAATCCCTTTATGGAGAGTTTTAGATTTAGCAACTCTTTTAGCTGCGGTTATTAACAACAAAGAAAGTAGATTGAATGAGTTTGTTCAAGATAAAGAAAGTGTTAAGGATTTGAAAGATTACATAGGAGATAATATGGAAATCCTAGCTCCAAAAGTTCAAGAACTATATAATATGCTAAGTTCTGCCCGCCCAGTTAATAAATCCAAAGACATCCCCAATATCTTCTCATATGCCACATCTGAATTAAGTCAAGACGCAATGTTTGCGTGGCTTATGCAATGGGCTGATCCTAGTTATAAGAATGAAGATCATAGTTTGTATCATATAGCAAATGATTTTGTAAAAATGCTTATTGGCACTAATAGTTACGCGGTGAACACTATCGAAGTTGGTAGACAATGGAAAAACATAGATTTATGGGCAGAAATTAACGATGACGCGTTTCTCATTATTGAAGATAAAACCAACACGTCTATTCACGATAACCAATTAGAACGGTATAAAGAATTTGTAGAAAATGAATACAAAGGGAAAAGGAACCGTCTCTATTATGTATACCTTAAAACTGGTAATGAACCGCTATCTGTGCTGAAAGAAATAGAAAAAAAGGGATACAAAACAATTTCAAGATTGGATATTATAAATTGTTTAAATCACTATAACGGGAACAATTCGTTTTTGTTAAACTATATAGAACATCTAAAAAGGATAGAAAATGAAACTCAAAGTTTTCGCAAACTTCCTGTTGATGAATGGGGATGGTATGCATGGCAGGGCTTTTACAAGGAGTTGGAATCGAGATTAAATCTTACCTCATGGGACTATGTTGCAAATCCAGCAGGAGGTTTTCTTGGGGCATGGTGGCATTTCACACCTATTCCTGATGGAGAGATGTATTTGCAATTTGAAGACATTAGTGTCCCGTTAAAATTGGG
>DGSP01000071.1 GCA_002393555.1 Prevotellaceae bacterium UBA4359 | reverse complement strand
GTGTTTAGATAAAAAACATCGGAACTTCCGAAACTTGAATTTTTTATTTTTTGGCTACGCCGAACTAAAGGTTCTTGTTTTTCTCAAGCCCGCATCATCGCGAAGCGCTTGCACGGCAAGAACCGGTAAAAAAACATCTGAAACTTGAGTAAACAATTCGAGGGGAAACTTTCCACTCGTTTTCCTCATGAAGTGCAACGCCGTACCTATTGCAATTTGTACGCCATACAAAATGCAATAGGTACGGCGTTCCATTTGTATGTGCAACGGCGTTGCACGTAGGGGGGAAAAGGAAGAGGTCTTTCATAGTTTGGAACGTGAGTTCGGCGTAAGAGAACTCAACTTTGGAAGTTCTTTTTACCGCTTTGCGGGCTTTGGAAAAACAAGAAAAAATAAAAAAATACAAGAAAAAAGCGTTTCACGTTCTCTATTTTTTCTTATTTTCTTTTGTTTTTTCTTGTTTTTCTAAAGCCGCCGAAGGCGTATATCTTACACCGAACTCACGTTAAGATTGGAGGCAAAAGAGGGGTTTATGATGGCAAAAGGTGCTTTTTTTTGTTAAAAAAGGTGGTTGCTTGGGATTTTATACTTATCTTTGCCCCAAATTTTTCTCACTTTACTGATTTTAGTTACTAACCTGTCCCTGCATGGGGCAACATAGGGCAATAGCACAAACAAACTGGTATCATGTGTAATCAGGGCAATGCTGACAGTAGCATCAAGGGCTTATTGGATTCGATGACCCCCATCTCGCTGGAGGAAATGGGGGGCATCAAACTGATGAACCGTCTCGACACGAAGTATGTGGCGAGCAAGGCGCAGTTGGTGCAGTTGCTCGGCATGGTGCAGGACAAGTATTATGTGCAGGAGACGCTGGAGCGGCGCATCATTCCTTATCTGACCACTTACTACGACACGCAGGATCACCTGATGTATATGATGCACCACAACAAGCGCGCCAGGAGGATGAAGGTGAGGGTGAGGACGTATGTGGCGAGCAAACTGACGTTTCTGGAGGTGAAGAACAAGAACAACCACGCGCGGACGAAGAAGAAGAGGATTGAGGTGCCGAGTCAGGAGGAGTTCCGCCACGTGGAGGGAGCGCACGAACTGGTGCAGCGGAAGACGGGGCTGGACCTGGACAGGCTGAATGCGGTGGTGAGGAACCGATTTGACCGTGTGACACTGGTGAACAAGGGGAAGACGGAGCGGCTGACGATTGACTTCAACATCGGGTTTCACAACTTCGAGACGGGGCATGACCACGGAACGGACGAACTGGTGATTATCGAACTGAAGAGGGACGGCAATGTGTTCTCGCCTGTGTGCAACCTGCTGAGGGACATCCACGTGCATCCTACGGGATTCTCAAAGTGTTGCATCGGCATGGCTCTGACCGACCCTGACCTGAAACAAAACAACTTCAAGCCGAAACTGCGTCGTCTGGAGAAAATCAACGGACGCCGCTTCATCGACCACGAACTCTAACCAGCCCACGCGCTGGGCGACTTTTCTTCAAAATTGTAAATTGTAAATCGTAAAATAGTAAATACATGGATGCTCTCAACGACTTTTTCGCGGTGCTGTCGAGCGACACTTGCAGGTTGCTCGACCTCTTTCTGCGACTGATTATCAACACTGTGTTCACCATCCTCATCGCCCGTGCCTTCTACTTTCCCAAGGCTCGGCGCAAGGACTTCTTTTTCACCTACATCTTGGTGGGTTTCTGCATCTTCATGCTCATCCACTTGATGGGCGACGCAAAAATCAAGACGGGTATTGCGATGGGACTCTTCGCCATCTTCTGCATCATGCGCTACCGCACGGAGTCGGTGCCTATCCGCGAGATGACTTATCTCTTCCTCATCATCTCGCTGGCTGCCATCAACGGCCTGGCATGGGAGGCTGACATCAGCCCGAAGCATCCAGAATTTGCAGGGCCGCTGATGACGAGCATGGGCGAACTGGTTCTCACCGACCTCATCTTTGTGCTGGGCGTGTGGATTGCCGAGGCCAACAAACTGGTGAAGAGCCTCTCGTCTAAGTATATCAACTACGACAAGATTGACCTCATCAAGCCTGAATGCCGCAAGGAACTCATCGAGGACCTGAAGGCGCGCACGGGACTGGACATCACGAGTGTGTCCATCGGCTCTATCGACTTCCTGAAGGACATGGCCCTCATCAAGATTTACTACAACACCGAGGAGGAGGACGAGACGATGCTGAAAATGCCCAAGAACTACACCTAAGCCACCAGCCCACGCGCTGGGCGACTTTCAATTCCTAACTCCTAATTCCTCATTCCTAACTCCTAACTCCTAACTCCTAATTCCTCATTCCTAACTCCCAACTCCTAACCATGAGACGGATTTTTGCACTTTTAGTTTTTAGTGTCTCGCTGCTGCCTTCGTTTGCCCAGAGCGATGACTTCGGGCTTGACTTCACCGTGGGAGCCGAGAAGAAACTGCGTCCCGGCTTGAGTTTTGCCCTCGAAGGGGAGGCGCGCACTCAGGACAACACCCGAAAGATTGAACGCTGGACAATTGGAGGCGAACTGCAGATGCGCCTCTTCCGCACTCCCGACAAGAAGTTTGAACTGAAGGCTGCGGCTGGATGGAAGTATATGTGGCTCAACAACCTGCGAGAACACAACGACAAGTATGACGAAGATACCTATGTGACTCCCGATGGCACCACGACTGAGACCTACTACGTGGGCTACAACGACAAGCATACCTATTGGCGCAATCGCCATCGCACGAGTGTGGGCCTCGATGCCAGTTACAAACAGAACAAGCGATGGAGCGTGTCGCTGAAGGAGACGTTCCAGTTCACCCACTTCTGCGAGGCATCGGCCACTATGGACAAGTATCGCCTGATTGACGAGGAGGACCTTGAGTCGGGCTACAACCAGACCACCGAAACCAAGGACTATGCACCCAAGGACCGCTCGGTGCTGCGCTCTAAACTGACCGTGCAGTACAACATCCGCCACTGCCCCGTCAACCCATACGTTTCGGTTGACTATGGCTGCGGACTGAACTACACGGCCCGCAAGTGGAAGTACACCGCCGGGGCCGACATCAACCTGACGGCGAACAAGCAGCACAAACTGGATGTGTTCTACCGCTACCAGACAGAGAACGACGACGATGACCCCAACGGCCACTTCATCGGCGCGGGATATAAGTTTAAGTTCTGACACCTATTGCATCTAAATAAGTTCAAAAAATAAGACAATGAAAAATTTACTTACATTGGCCGCTGCCGTCATGCTGAGCACGACAGTCATGGCCGACGACTACAGCCTCTACTACGTGGGCACCACCAGCACCACCAACAACAAGATTGAGACGGTGGCCAACATCAGAAAACTCACCTTCGAGGATGGAAAAATGACCGTGACCCGCACGGATGGCACCACGAGCCAACTCAACATCGCCAGCATGAAGCGACTCTTCTTCTCCGCCGATGCCGTCACCGCCATCGAAGGGGTGAAAGAGGATGCGACCCACATGGAGAAAGGCGAAGTGTATGACCTGACGGGGCGGAAACTTTCCATCGACCTGACCAAGCAGAAGTTGCCCAAGGGCATCTACATCATCGACGGCCAAAAAGTGCTTGTGAAATAACCGTGTGCTTGTGAAACACAAAGGTTCTCACGACTAAAAGAAGAAGAAAGAAAAAAATGAAAAAACTTTTTCACATCATCGCCTTAGCCCTTCCCCTCTGGGGACTGGGGGGCTTCGCTTTTGCCCAGACCATCTATGTGTGCAACGATGGCGACTACACCACCAAGACACTCTCCGAAGGACTGGAAATCGACCTGACCGACACACCAGACTCCATCACCTTCAGCGAGCCGCAGATGGCGAAAGTGGTCAACATCGTCTATAACGGCTCAACGGCCACGGTGACGATACCCTCGTTCATGAGCAGTTACGTGACCTGCACCAGCGGCACCAGTTCGACCGTGCAAATCACCAACACCAACACGACCGACGAAGTGACCTACAACGTGTCGGGCAGCAGCAACAGCGGCTCGCTCATCATCACAGCCGACTACAAGATGACGGTCTGCCTCAACAACGTGAGCCTCACCTCCACCCTGGGAGAGGCCATGCGCTTCAAGTGCGGCAAGCGCATCGCACTCGTCATGGCCAATGGCTCCACCAACACCTTTGCCGACACAGCCGACGGAGGCCTCACCCCTTCGGCCTCCGACAACCACAAAGCCTGCATCTACACCAAGGGACACCTGGAGATTTCGGGTGCCGGCACACTGAACATATCGGGCAACTACAACCACGCTTTGGCCTCGAAGGAGTATCTGCAGGTGAAGAGCGACGTGAAGGCCATCAACATTGTGAAGGCGGCCAACGATGCCATCCACGTGGGGCAGTACTTCCAGATGAGCGGCGGCACACTCACCATCGACGGCAACACGATGGGCGATGGTGTGCAGGCTGAATATGAGACCACGACCGATGCCAGCGGCAACGAGGTGGTGGTGGAAGATGAAGAAAACACGGGCAGCATCGTCATCAGCGGCGGCACGTTCAACATCACCATGGAGGGAAGCGAAGACACGAAGGGCATGAAGGCCGATGGCGACGTCAACATCAGCGGCGGCACCTTCGTCATCAACGCCAACAGCAACGGTTCGCGCGGCATCCAACTCGACGGCGACATGACCATCAGCGAGGACGACGGAACCACCACCATGACCATCATGGCTGCAGGAGCCAAATGTACCAACAGCGAACACTCTTCCGACCCCCACCGCTGCATGGGCATCAAGGTGGGCGATGCCGACAACAGTTTCGGCGGCAACCTAACCATCACAGGCGGCACCATCACGGTCTATAACACTGGCTCAAAATCCAAGGGAATCAAGGTGATTGGCTCCTACACCAGGACTGGTGGCACCGTCCCCAACGAAGGCAGTGTGGTGGATTACGAGTGATTTTTTTCCTATCAATAAGGAGTAAAAGGTGAAGAATGAAGGGTGAAAAACGCTTCATTCTTCACTTTTTTTCATCAGAAGTCACATTACATCTCTTTTTTTTTCGTACCTTTGTCGCGCAATTGGTTCTCCCCCACTCCTCTCTTTGCTGGAGGGGTGGCGACGGGGCTAAGATGGGAACGCGGTGAGAATCCGCGACATTACCCGATGCTGTGAGTCCTTTTGAGAAGAGATGCCGACAGTGTCACTGAAGTCAAAAGCAACGGTCAGGACAGGCCGTGTTTTTGAAATCTTCGGGAAGACCGAGCACCTCAGGACGAAGTCAGAAGACCTGCCATTTGCCAGTCAACGCGTGTCTGCGGGACTACGGACATCGACGGAAACAGAAAAAAAAGACGCTTATTATCATGCACCATGCAGGGTAACCATGCAGTATGTGTGTGTGGCGTGAGATTCTCTCATGCCTCCACATGCCTTATGGCTATGTCCCTGCCCCTCCCCGTGAGAAAAAGACAATAATCAATTATATGCATTAGAAAAAAGTGTTGTAACTCCGAGTGCCCCAACAGTGATGTCCGGGCACTCACTTCTTTGATGATTCATTCACATTATATATAATATATGATTAGGAAAATCTTAGTAGCAAATCGTGGCGAGATTGCCATCCGGGTGATGCGCAGTTGCTACGAGATGGGCATTCGCTCGGTGGCAGTCTATAGCGCGGCCGACCGCCTGTCGCGCCATGTGCTCTTTGCCAACGAGGCTGAGTGCATCGGCGGAGCGGCCAGCAGCGACAGTTATCTGAACATCGACCATATCATTGAGGCAGCCCATAAGCACAAAGTGGATGCCATCCATCCGGGGTATGGATTCCTCTCCGAGAACGCCGAGTTTGCCCGCCGATGCGAGCAGGAGGGATTCATCTTTATCGGCCCCCGGCCTGAGACGATGGAGGAGATGGGCGATAAAATCAGTGCGCGCCGCAAGATGATTGAGGCGGGTGTGCCTGTCGTGCCTGGCACGGAAGAGCCACTCCGTTCGGCTGAAGAGGCGGTGGAGGTGGCCAAGAAGATTGGCTTCCCCGTCATGCTGAAAGCCTCGATGGGCGGTGGCGGAAAGGGCATGCGCCTCATCGAACGAGAGGAGGATGTGGTGGAGATGTACAACGCGGCTCGTGGCGAGGCCATGTCGGGCTTCGGCGACGACACCGTCTATATCGAGAAGTTTGTGGAAGAGCCGCACCACATTGAGTTCCAAATCTTGGGCGACAAGCACGGCAACGTCATCCATCTCTTCGACCGAGAGTGTTCCGTGCAGCGTCGGCACCAGAAGATTGTGGAGGAAAGCCCCTCGCCCTTCATCGACTACAACCTGCGCATGGAGATGGGTGCCAAGGCGGTGGCGGCTGCCCGTGCGGTGGGCTATGAAGGAGCGGGAACGATTGAGTTCCTCGTGGATAAGTATCACAAGTTCTACTTTCTGGAGATGAACACCCGTCTGCAGGTGGAACACCCCATCACGGAGGAAGTGGTGGGCATTGACTTGGTGAAGGAGCAGATTCTTGTGGCCGACGGACAGGAACTGCGCTATCGGCAGGAAGACATCCGCCAGCGCGGGCATGCCATCGAGTGCCGCATCTGTGCCGAAGACACAGAGCATAACTTCATGCCTTCGCCGGGCGTGATTCAGCAACTCACGGAGCCTCACGGCATCGGCACCCGCATCGACTCCTATGTGTATGAAGGTTATGAGATTCCCGTCCACTACGACCCCATGATTGGCAAACTCATCGTGTGGGCCACCAGCCGAGAGTATGCCATCGAACGTATGCGCCGTGTGCTCTACGAATACAAGATAACAGGCTTGACCACCAACATCCGCTATCTGCGCCGCATCATCGATGTGCCGGACTTCAAGCAGGGCAACTACAACACCTACTTCATCGAGCGCAACCAAGACCGCTTGCGTCCCCGTCCGGGCTTCAAGAACGACTCCGAGCCGATGGCGGTCATTGCGGCCTACATCGACTACTTGATGAACCTCGAAGAGAACAAACCCGCCACGCCTACTGCGGAGAACACGGCCATCAGCCGCTGGAGAGCCTTCGGATTGCAGAAAGGCGTTCTCCGGGTGTAACTTCGGATGTAAAATGAAAATGGAAAATGGAAATACAAGTTGGAAATAAAACATTAGAGGTGACCCTGCTGAGCAAGGAGGGTAATCAGGTAAAGATAGACATTGACGGGAAGGTGTATGACGTGGATGTGGCAATGCTGCAGAACGGCACCTGCTCCCTCATCTACGACGGCAACTCCTACAATGCCGAACTCATCCGTGAGAGCGGAGAGAAGCACTACCGGGTGAACCTGAACTATTCCACCTACCAAATTGATATGCTCGACTCGCAAGCCAAGTACATGAAGATGCGCCGAGGCGGCTCTTCCGACTCCGTGCAGGCCGATGTCATCACGGCTCCGATGCCTTGCAAGATTGTGAACATCTATGTGAAGCCCGGCGACACCCTGCACGAGGGCGACACGGTGTTGACGATGGAGGCCATGAAGATGCAGTCGAACTACAAGGTAAGTGCCGAATGCACCGTGAAAGAAGTGTTAGTGAAAGAGGGCGACAGCGTCCGTGTGGAACAGCCGCTCATTAAGTTGGATTTGAAAAAAGAAGAACAATGAAACTTACAGCAAGAGAAAGAATAGAGACATTGCTTGACCGTGGCACGTTCGTGGAAATGGACAAGCACGTGGTGCATCGTTGCACCGACTTCGGCATGGAGAACAAGCGCATTGAGGGCGATGGTGTCATTTCGGGCTATGGCAAGATAGACGGGCGCATCGTCTTCGTCTATGCCTTCGACTTCGCCGTGCTGGGCGGCTCGCTGTCGGCGGCCAACGCACAGAAGATTGCCAAGGTGCAGGACCTGGCCCTGAAGAATGGTGCCCCCATCATCGGGCTGAACGATTCGGGCGGTGCCCGCATTCAGGAGGGTGTGGAGTCGCTCACGGGCTTTGCCCACATCTTCAGGCGCAACGTGATGGCCTCGGGTGTCATCCCACAGATTAGCGCCATCCTCGGCCCCTGTGCCGGAGGGTCGTGCTACTCGCCGGCGCTGACCGACTTCATTCTGATGGTGAAGGAGCAGAGCCAGATGTTTGTGACGGGTCCCAACGTGGTGAAAGCCGTGACCAACGAGGACGTGGATAAGGAAACCCTCGGCGGTGCCATGACCCACAACTCGGTGAGCGGCGTGAGCCACTTCATCTGCAACAGCGACGAAGAAACGCTCATGACCATCCGCGAACTCATCGGCTTCATCCCCTCCAACAACATGGAGGATGCACCCGTACATCCAGTCACCGACGAGGTCACACGCATCTGCCACGAACTCGACACGGTGGTGCCGACCGACCCGAACGTGCCTTACGACATCCGCAACATCATTGAACCCGTCTGCGACCAGCAGTATTTCTTTGAGATTCAGCCCGAGTTCGCCAAGAACATCGTCATCGGCTTTGGCCGCATGGCTGGCCGCACGGTGGGCTTTGTGGCCAATCAGCCCAACTTCCTGGCCGGAGCACTTGACATCGATGCCTCCGACAAGGCGGCGCGCTTCATCCGCTTCTGCGACTGCTTCAACATTCCCCTCATCGCGGTGGAGGATGTGCCAGGCTTCTTGCCCGGAGTGCAACAGGAACACAATGGCATCATCCGCCACGGAGCCAAGATTGTCTATGCCTTTGCCGAGGCGACGGTGCCGAAAATCACGCTCATCACCCGAAAGGCATACGGAGGTGCCTACATCGTGATGAACTCCAAGTGCATCGGTGCAGATGTGAACCTCGCCTTCCCCACTGCCGAGATAGCCGTGATGGGAGCCGAAGGAGCCTGCAACATTCTCTATCGCAAAGCCTCACCCGAAGAGCGTGCCGCGAAGATTGAGGAGTATCGCCAGAAGTTTGCCAACCCGATGCCCGCCGCTCAACTCGGCTACATCGACGAAATCATCCAACCGTGCGACACTCGCCTGCGCCTCATCCAGGCACTGGAGATGTCGCGCAACAAGAACCAAAGCAATCCGCCCAAGAAGCACGGAAACATGCCTCTATAAGCCATCACCCCAGGCTCACTTTCCCGCCTTCAGCGGACGGAACTTCGGCTTAATCTCTTTCGACTTGCCCAACGACTTTATCCACTGTTCGCCAGCCTTCTGCGAGAGTTCCTTCTCGTCCAGCGTGTAGGTGTGGCCTATCTTTTCTGTCTGGTAGTTAAACTCTTGGAAATCGACAAATGTGTGGATGACCTTGCTGTCCTTCAGCACCACATACTCTGCGTTGTAGCATCCTGTGCCGCAACTGCCAGCCGTGCAGATGGTGTTGTTCCAGAAGCCGAAACTGGTCTTGAAATAGGTGGCGGCAATGATGTCGGTCTCCCCCCTCACGATAGAGAAGATGCCCTGGTCGTCGCCATTGTCGGAAGAGAGCCAGAGTTCGGGGTTGCCGTCGCCGTCGAAGTCGTGGAGCGTATATTGAGTAAACTCCGTGCTTTCCCAGCGGTCATGGTAGGCAGCGTAGAAGTCATCCATCTTCTCGATATCCACCCTGCTGAAACGAGGCTTCATGCCGTCCCATTCATAGACATGCTTGATGCTCGTGTACCACATCATCAGATATTCCGACACCTCGACCGCCTTTCCATGCTGAGGCAGATGGTAGGTGACCACCAAGCCGCTGGGGCCATCGGGATGGTTGTAGGAGGGCTGGAACCGTGACAGTTCGTTCGGTTCTGGGGTGAGCGTCTTCTTGGCGGGGTCGTAGTCGTAGAAGAGGATGATTTGGCGCACACTCACGCCAAACATACGCTGGAACACGAAGGCAAAGAGTTTGTGACCATTGGTGCGCTTCCACACACACGCCTCAAACGACTCGCCATCGTCGCCCAGTTCGTAGGCCGACACATAGCCATTGGGACGATCCACCACGATTTTGTAGTCATCTGGGTCGTCCATGTTGCTGACCGGCTTCTTCAGCAGGTCGGTCACCGGCTCCGTGTGCCACACGTTGTTGAAAGCCTTGACCAGCGTGAGGATGTTGCCATCGGCCACCCCCGTGATGGTCTTTTTCGTCCATCCATCGCGAATCTCGTCGATGGTGTAATCCTTTTGGGCAAAGGCTGCGAGAGCCACAAAGCCCATAACAAAACCCAAGATAATCTTTTTCATACACATCTTTTTTATAAGTAACTACACAAAACTATTCTTACTCTAATTTCGGATGTTTTTTTCAACAACGAATGTCACGAATGAAACGAATTTTTTCCATTCACTTCACGTCCGTTTTCAATCTTCATCCCCATACTTGAAATAGTCTTTCTTCAGGGTGATGTTGCCGTCGTAGTGGTAGCCGTCCTCCAGTTTCAGTTCGATGTGGCCAGAGAGTTCGTCGCCCTTCTCGTTGAGAGTGAGCGAGAGGTCAATCTTGCTGTTGTCGGGCATTTGGGAAATCTGCACCTTGCCATCATACACGCCACAGAGGGGACTGTGGAAGGAGTAGATGCGGTAGATGGTGCAGTCCGTCACTTTCACCTGTCCCTTGCCGTTCTGCTCGAAGGTGAGGAGCAGTTCGGGACAGTGGTCGCCCACCCATCCCCACATGCCGACAATCTTCTGGGCTATCTCTATGTCACCTTTCACCATTTTGATAAACTCCTTCATGTCTTCCACCTCGTCGAAGATGTCAGGTTCGGCATCGGGTCCGCCCCATCCGCCACCAGCCTCGGTGAGGAAGTTATCGACATACCAGTCGCCATGCTCGAAAACGAGTTTGAGGATGACGTCACGCTCTGTGTAGTTGCACACCAACACCCGTGCATTGGCAGTCGTAGGCGTGATGTCGGTCACCTCCAGAATGCTGTAGGTCCACTCCGGGTCTATATCGTTGCCCTGCACCCAGTGGTCGCTGTCGATGAAGGTCATGCCGCTCTTTTTGCTCAGGGCGACAGCCTCATTGTAGAGTTTCAGGTACCGTTCCGAGCAGCATTTCTTGTCGTCTTGCAGTTCGTAGATGGTGTTCAGTCGTTGGGTGATGTACTCGACGGTGTGCTTGCCATCGTCGGTGTTCACGGTTTCGGTCTTCACCGAATCTTCAGATGGCACATCGCCACCCGTTTTGCCACCTCCGTTGCAGCCCGTCAGCACAAACAGCAAGCAGCCCAAAATCAGCAAGTTTCTTTTCATAAGTAGGTGAACAAAAATAGTTGATATGATGTGGCAAGCCGCATTTTTCTCAGACAATAATTTCCAATAATTAACAATAATTTTATCCAATAATTATTATTGGAACCAATTTTTGGAAATTATTGGTAATTATTGTCCGAAAAAACAAGCCGCTCGCGGCGAAAAGAAGAGACATCATTGTGTAAGACAATTTTGTGTGGTTACTTAAAAAATCAGAAATTTGTGGTCAGTTTCATTGCTTCATACAGATTAGCCGCCTTCTTCCTCACGTAGGCATCGCTGAAAACCATGCCCCACTCCGGGTTCATCTTCTCGTCCTTGTGAGCCAGCGAGCCGTTCTTGTAGTAGTAGTAGCGGCCCTCGTCCTTCGTGTTGTCGCCATTCTCCTCGTAGGTGTAGGCAAAAATCAGTTTGCCCGTGTCCTGGTCCAGCAGATATTCCTCATAGATTTTGCGCGCACCCGAGTTGTAGGCATCGCTCACGAAGTAGCACGTATGGCCCAGAATCTCCCCCTCATCCGTCTCCACAGAGTCGAGGTAATACTTCACATAGTGCTTGATGGGGCCAGCCCCCGGAGCCATGTAGCACCACGTCGTCTCCATGTTTGTCACGGCAGGATACTCCTCCTGGTCGTTATAGGCCATGCGCTCCTTCGCCTCGGCATAGAGTTTCCTGATTTCGGCCACACGCTCCTTGGCCTTGGCCGAAGTCTGTGCCTGCACACCTGCAACCGCCAGCAGACACACGATGAAAAGCAAAATTTTTCTCATAAGCAGATGAAACTAAGATGGTTGATATTTTTCGCCATTCACCACCGGTCAGTCATACCAGACATAATAGCCACCCACTTTGTGCTGCTCCAGTTTGCCTCCCTTGATGGTCATCCAGCCGAAGTCGGCACTCTCGGGCGAGAAATGCGTGTAGAGCAGTTCCGGGCCGTCAGGACCCACAAAGGCCGCATCATAGCCGTTGCCGAAATACTCGCCACCATCATCCACGTGCCACACCGACATTTCGTCGGGGTCCACCTCGCCCCACTGCTCCAGGGTCCACACCTCGTCGCCACTCAGCAGCACCTCCACGGCCAGCACCTTCTCGCCCTTGGGCTTGAACTGCACAAAACCAGCCACATAGTCATCGCCAATCCGTGCCGTCTGCTGCGAGCGAGCGGCCTGCATGCCAAACTTCGCCTCCATCTTCTTCACCACATCGGCTGCCAACGGCTTTCTCGTCCCTTCGGCCTGAGTCTTCACTGTCTGTTGCTCACGGCTGTTCAGATAGGAGTCGGGAAAGAGCCAGTAGAGGCCCATCATGTAGTCATCACCCCCCGACTTGGCAAACGCCTTCGCATCGTCCAACTGATACTTCAGGCCGCTCTGCGGATGCTGCAGCGAGGCGAGGCTGCCAAACTCATTGTCGGGAGCCTTGGCCTCACCCACATATTTCACCCCATAGAGCCGTCCGTCGCCGCCCATCACCTTGGTGTAACTGCCAGGCTGCGCACACATCTTGTCCTGCACCGTCCACGACTCCACATACTCCGAGGCATCGTCGCTGCTGGGCTTCTCCTGACCCACCCAATAGACCACCTGAGCAATCTCCAGCCCGCCGGCACCGTTGCTCCGCAGATAGAGCGGCACAGGCGGCAGTTCCACCTGCAAGCCTCCCACTCGCTCCACAGCCTCGAACTCGAAGCCCTCGGACACAGAGTCCGCCACATCCTCAACTACCGAATCGGAGCCAGCCTCGCCGCCCCCCTTCGCCATGTTCCCCGTGCAAGCCACCATGCCTGCCGCCAAGAACACCATTCCGTAAACAAACAGTTTTTCCATCTTTCAAGAAATAGGTTTATTCAATTTCCGCAAGTCTTAGTTTTTTGGAGTTAAAAAAGCCAGAGCACTTGCGAAACTTGAGTAGGTTTATAAATCCAAATCTGTGGGCAAATATACAAAGAAAAACAGAAAACGCACCAAAGAAACCACAAAAAAAAAGGCTGAAAGAGTCATTTTATCCGCTTCCTCATCCCGTTTTATCACTCGCACTCGGTGTAACACTCCCAACAGCAACAGTGTTACAAATGCAAACTGCCGTTTTCAAAAAAACGATGATTTACTGGCTGATGCCTGTTCTTAAGCCAACCTATTTCAGTATAAGACATGGTTGCTTATGGATTTCTAAATCAAAAAGAAATTCCAAAAACAAATAAACCGCGATTTATTTTGTTCTTCGCTCGGTTTTCACTACCTTTGCCCCCATGTTCAGTTCTCCACACAACAAGGTCATCAAGCGGTTGCTTGTCATGCGGTTCAGTGCCATGGGCGACGCTGCCATGACCGTCCCTGTGTTGTATGCCCTTGCCACGCAACACCCCCAACTGCGCATCACCATGTTGACGCGCACTCGTTTTGTGCCGCTGTTCGAGTGGCTGCCAGCCAACGTGCTGGTGCGAGGGGTCGATTTCGCCCAGCACGATGGCATCATCGGGTTGACCCGGCTCTACAACCGACTGAAGGACGGCCACTTCGATGCTGTGGCCGACCTACACGATGTGCTCCGCTCCAAGTATCTGCGCACCTGCTTCTCCATGGCCGGCACCCGAGTGGCGGTCATCGACAAGGGTCGGCGGGAGAAGAAGGAACTGATTGGCCACGGGCAGACCCACCCAGCCCTGAAACCCATGATGGAACGCTATGCCGAGGTGTTCCGCTCCCTGGGCTTCGACATTGACCTGTCGGAACCGATTCGGGTGGACCTGCGCCACGAGAGCATGGCCTCCGTCCGCACCCTCGTGGGCCGCAAGCAGGCAGGCGAGCAGTGGGTGGGCATAGCCCCCTTTGCTGCCCATGCCCAGAAGATATACCCCCTGGAACGCATGCAGCAAGTGGCGAACCTGTTGGCTGACAAAGGCTACAAGATACTCCTCTTCGGTGCTGGCAAGAAGGAGGCGGACATCCTGGCTCAATGGGAAAAGCCCACGTCAAAGGAAAATTCTCCATTCTCAATCCAGAGTGTGTGCGGCAAACTCGGAGGTCTGAAAAACGAGATGCTCCTCATGGCACAACTCGACCTGATGATTTCGATGGACTCGGCCAACATGCACATCGCCTCCATCTTCGGCACACCCGTCCTCTCCATCTGGGGAGCCACCCATCCGAAAGCAGGATTCTCCGGCTACGGACAGCCTGCCGACACGGAACTGCAACGTCCCGACCTACCCTGCCGACCCTGCTCCATCTATGGCAAGACGCCCTGCCAGTTTGGCGACCTGCGCTGCATGGACATACAGCCCGGAACCGTTGTGGAAAAGGCACTTCAACTCCTAAATGAAAAAGCATGACAAAATATAAAATAGTAAAAAGCCTGCTCTGGACACTGAGCCTCCTGCCCTTTCCCGTGCTCTATGCCCTGTCCGACTTCCTCTGCTTCTTCGTGCGCCGATGCTACCGCACCAAGATTGTGCGCGAGAATCTCCGCACTGCCTTCCCCGAAAAGACGGACAAGGAACTCAGGGAGATAGAACGGAAGTTCTACCACCAGTTCTGCGACCTCTTTGTGGAGAACATCAAGATGCTCTCCATGAAGAAAGAGGAAATCATGCGCCGCATCACCTTCAGCGGACTCGACGAGGCAAAACGGCGGCACGATGCAGGCCAGCACTTCCACTTCCTCTATCTGAGCCACTTCGGCAACTGGGAGTGGATTGCCTCCATCAACTACTGGATACAACCCTGGTGCACCGCCGCCCAAATCTACCACCACATCTACGACCGAGTGATGAACCCCCTCTTCCTCCATCTGCGCGGACAGTACGGCGGCATAAACATCGAGATGAAGGAGACCTTCCGACGCATCCTGCAACTGCGTAAGGAACAGAAAAACTACATCATCGGATTCATCAGCGACCAGCAACCCAAATGGAGCAGCATCCACCACTTCGTGCCTTTCCTCAACCACGACACCGCCGTCTTCATCGGGGCCGAACACATTGCCCGCAAGGTCGATGCCTTCATGATGTATGGCCGCATGAGCCGACCACGCCGAGGCTACTACCACCTCGACATCATCCCCATGGAAGACCATCCCGCCTCCGTGCCGGAAAACACCCTCACCGACCGCTACTTCCAGATGCTCGAAGAGGACATTCGCCAACACCCCGAAATGTGGCTTTGGACCCACAAACGATGGAGTCGCACCAAGGAGGAATGGCTGAGACGACAGGAGGAAGAAAAGAAATAACAGAACGACTTCGGCCCGAAAAAAAGTTGCTGATATTTTGGTTTTTAGCAGGCTAAGCAGTACCTTTGCAAGCAGAAAAAAGGAGAAGAGCATGAAATACCCCATCGGAATACAGAATTTTGGAGAGATTCGCCGGGACGACTATGCCTATGTCGATAAGACGGCCCTGATGTACAAACTGGTGTCGGAAGGGAAATACTACTTCCTCTCCCGTCCGCGCCGATTCGGCAAGTCACTCTTCCTCTCCACGTTGGAGGCCTATTTCGAGGGGCAAAAGGAACTCTTCGAGGGGCTGGCCGTGAGCCGTCTGGAGAAGGAATGGGTGCGCCATCCCATCATGCACCTCGACCTGAACACCGACAGGTATGACACCCCGGATGCGCTCTATTCCAGACTTAGCCTTTTCCTGAAAAAGCAAGAGAGCGAATATGGGGCAGATGCCGACGAAAAAACCTTGGGGCAACGGTTTGAAGGGGTCATCCGCCGCACATTTGAGCAGACGGGACTCCGTGTGGTCATCCTGATTGATGAGTACGACAAGCCCATGCTCCAGGCCATCGGCAATGATGCCCTGCAGACCGAATACCGCAACACGCTCAAGGCATTTTACGGTGCGCTCAAGTCGTGCGACCGCTACATCCGTTTCGCCTTCCTCACAGGGGTGACGAAGTTCGGCAAGGTGAGCGTGTTCAGCGACCTGAACAACTTAGAGGACATCTCTCCCTTGCCTCAATACAGCACCATCTGCGGCATCAGCGAGGAGGAACTGCACCGAGACTTTGACGAAGGTGTGGAACAACTCGCCGAGGCCAACTGCATGACGAAGGATGAATGTTATGAGCGGCTGAAGCAAGACTTCGATGGCTACCACTTCTGCATGGACAGCCCCGGCATGTACAATCCTTTCAGTCTGCTCAACACGCTCAAGAACAAGGTGTTCCGCGACTACTGGTTCGAGACGGGCACACCCTCATTCCTCGTCTATCAACTGAAGAAGACGGGCTACCCGCTGGAGAGCATGACCACCGAGGAACTCTCCACCGACACGCTCAACAGCATCGACATCATGGACGAGAACCCCTTGCCGCTGCTCTACCAGAGCGGATACCTCACACTGAAGAGTTACAACCGGGAGTTTGACGAGTACCAGTTGGGCTTTCCCAACCGCGAGGTGGAGCAGGGTTTCATCAAGTACCTCTATCCCTTCTACACGCCCAAGGTGCAGGATAAGGGGACATTTGCCATCTCCAACTTCGTGAAGGCCATCCGCAAGGGTGATGCCGAAGGCTTTATGCGCCGTTTGGAGAACTTCTTTGCCAACGGCGACTATCAGGTGATGGGCAACATGGAACTGTATTTCCAGAACACGCTCTATGTGTTCTTCCGTCTTATGGGTTTCTACGTGGAGGTGGAACGCCACACCACCGACGGTCGCATGGACATCCTCATGCAGACCCCTCAATACATCTATATATTGGAATTGAAACTTGACAAGACAGCCGACGAGGCTCTGGCACAGATAGAGGCAAAAGGCTATGCCAATCCCTTTGCCGATGATGCCCGCCAACTCTTCAAGATTGGCATCAACTTCTCCACTTCCACCCGCCGCATCGACGACTGGAAAATCGTGAAATAAGTTTCTTTGGCATACAAAGGTAACATCTTTTTACTGAATCAGCATTTTTTCTCTTTTCATCGGACGAAACATTTTCATTTTCAAAAAAATTTCGACCGACTAACGCAGGTATGATAGAGGCTCCAGCCTCCATCCACAGCCGTGCAGGGGCGACTCCGTTGCGCCCCTGCCACTGGCTGTGTCTGTATGCTGTCGCCGAACTTAGAATTCTTTTCTTGAAAGGGTTGTGAAACTCAGAGGGACAGGCGCAGCCCGAGGTTGCTGCTGCGGTGCGACGGGGTGCCGTTGTCACGAATCGACGAGCGGCAGATCCTCGCGATGTTGCGCCAGCTGCCCCCACGGATCACGCGGTCAGACCCACTGGATGCGCCTGTAGGGTTCGTCTGAGGACCGCTGCTGTAGGAGCCATACCAGTCGGAGCACCACTCGCTAACGTTGCCAGGCATATCGTAGAGACCCAACTCGTTGGGCTGTTTCGTCTTCACAGGATGCGTTTTCGAACTATTGTTGAAGCCGTACCACGCCCCAGAGCCGATGTCGTTGCAGCCGATGTACTTGTAGCCTCGACTCTTTGTGCCACCACGAGCGGCATACTCCCACTGCGCCTCCGTGGGCAGATGGAACTGCTGCCCGGTCAGCGAGTTCAGGCGGTCAACGAACGTCTGGCAGTCCTCCCAACTCACCTGTTCCACAGGGAAACTATCCCCCTTAAAATGGGAGGGGTTGCTACCCATCACGGCCTGCCAAAGGTCTTGCGTCACCTCCGTCTCGCCCATGTAGTAACTGCTCAAGGTCACGCTGTGAGTGGGCTTCTCGTCATCATCAGCATCGCCACCCTGCTCGCTCGTCGCACCCATCGTGAACGTGCCGCCCTCCACATGCACCATGGTGTAAGTCACATCACCGACCGTAAGAATAAGATTGTCACCCGAACGGGTCACGGTAGCCGTGGTGGGAGTGATGGCTTGCTGGACACCACTACACTGCTGCATACCAGTTACCAGCGCGCCAATAACTATACACACCACAGCCAGTGCTGTCAGCCAATAGAGCATCTGTTTCTTATTGACATCCCTCGTTTCCTGCGAAACATGCGTCTGCCTATATGGCTCTTGGGTGTTTTTTCCTCCCTTCATCACGGTATCCCCATCATCAGCCTCGGACTTATGGGGTTGAGGAGAAACAGGTGGAGACTGAATAGGCCGAGGTTGGGATGGCTGTACAGGCCGATGTAGGGATGGCTGAACAGGCTTTTCTCTCAAGAACTTCTTCACGTCTGCCACACTCTGTGGGCGTTCCTTGCGGTTGGGCTTCATCAGCCAGAGAACAAGGTCGCCCATCTGCTTCGACACCGAGGAAGGCAAGCGAAGTGCCTCATGGGCATCCTCCACAATCTCGGAGGGTGAAGGGGGTTGATGTGTGGTGAGCAGGTTGTAGAGCGTGGCACCCAGAGAGTAGAGGTCTGTCCAAGCCCCGAACCGTTCAAGGCTCTGCTCCATCTGTTCGGGCGAGGCAAAGCCTGGCGTATAGGCCAATGCCGAAGAGAGAGACAGGGAGTTGCCGTCCTGACTGCGCAACTGCTTACTGGCCCCAAAGTCGATGAGCAGGGCGTTACCCTTGCGGTCGAGCATGATGTTGGCTGGTTTGAGGTCGAGGTGCCAGATGCTGGCCGCATGCACGGCTTCGAGGGCATCGAGCACTTGCCGCAGGAGAGGCATCACTTCCTGCTCCGTCATGGGCTTCCCCGTGCGCTTCATGCGCTGGGAGAGGCTTTCGCCATCCACCAGATCCATCACATAGTAGGACGTTCCGTTCTCGTCGAAGAGGTCGAGCACACGGACGATGTGTGGGTGTATCAACTTTCGTAAAATGGTGGCTTCGCGCTTAAAACGGCGTTGCAGGGCGGTGAAAGTTTCCTTGTTCTCTGTCAGGCTGATGGAGATGTTCAAATGGTCTGGTTCACGTCCGCACATGCCTCTCACATAGAGTTCCTTGACAACCACCTTCTCGTTGAAGACCGTGTCAGTGGCCATATAGGTGTTGCCGAAGCCACCCGATGCCAGATAGCTTTCCACCCTGTACTTTCCATTGTAAAGCATACACCCCTTGGGCAGCATGCCTTCCTTTGTCATCATCTGTTCATCCATCATATTTCGGATTCATTTTACGTCATTACACAAAAAATGGAGCAAAAATGTGTAGTCACCCTCCACTTTTCGACCGGCTAACGCCGGTATGATAGAGACTCAAGCATGCATCCACAGCCGTGCAGGGGCGACTCCGTTGCGCCCCTGCCACTGGCTGTGTCTGCATGCTGTCGCTGAACTTAGAACTCTTTTCCTGAAAGGGTTGTGAAACTCAGAGGGCGAGGCGCAGCCCGAGGTTGAAGTAGTCGTGCGACGGGGCGTAGTAGTCACGGTACGACACGCGGCAGACCCTCGCGAAGTTGAGCCAACTGCCACCACGGCGCACGCGGCTAGACCCACTGGATGCGCCTGTAGGGTTCGTCTGGGAACCGCTGCTGTAGGAGCCGTACCTGTCCTGGCACCACTCCCACACGTTGCCAGACATGTCGTAGAGGCCCAATTCGTTGGGAGACTTGGTCTTGACGTTGTGCGAACCTTTGTCGTTGGTGTTGTCGGTGTACCAAGCCACGGAGCCTACATCGCTGCTGCCGCTGTACTTGTAGCCTCGGCTCTTGTTGCCACCTCGTGCGGCATACTCCCATTGAGCCTCGGTCGGCAGGTGGAACTGCTGGCCAGTCAAAGAGTTCAAACGGCTGATGAACGTCTGGCAGTCCTCCCAGCTTACATAGCAAACAGGGCGTTGGGAGCCTTTCAAGTCATAAGAGTAAGAGGATATGCCAGAGGGCAAACTGCCCATCACAGCCTGCCACAACGCCTGAGTCACCTCAGTCTCGCCCATGTAGTAGCTGCTCAAGGTCACGGAGTGGACGGGCTTCTCGTAACTCTCCGCATCGCTGCCCTGCTCACTCGTCGCGCCCATCGTGAACGTGCCCCCCTGAACATACACCATCGTATAATTCACACCACCGACAGAGAGCACCATGTTGTCGCCCGAACGGGTCACGGTGGCAGAGGTAGCCCTGCTGCTTGTCGTTCCGCTGTTCTGTGGCCTTGCCTGCGTCTGCTGCCTGGGCTTCTGCCGCTGCTGCGTGTTCTGCCGAGGCTTGCTTGGTGTGGTCTGCTGTGTGGTGGTGTTCTGACGTGGCTTTTGTCGTGTCACCACGCCTTGTGCTGCCACACCCAATGTGCAGAGGCAGAACAAAATGAGTAAAATCAGTTTCTGTTTCATGGTTTCATCATGTTTCTTATTATTCCTTTCCATCCTTCACACTTCCGTCCTTCTGTCCGCTGGCATTGTACCAGGTGCCGCTCCATGGGCTGCCCGACTTGAACGTGCCTTGGAAGTAACTGCCGTCGGAGAGGCGGTAGATGCCCTCCTTGTAGAATCCGCCATCGAGAATGCCCTCGAAGGAGTCGCCCGAGGTGAAGACGAGTTTGCCTTGTCCCGTGCAGATGCCATCCACAAAGTGACCCTCGTAGGTGGCAGCAGGGATGTTGCCGTAGGCAGCAAACTGAGCCTTACCCTCACCCTGTGGCAGACCTTCGGCATCCACGTTGCCTGTGTAGGTGTAGGTGCGCATGTTCTCCGGGCCATTTTCCACGGCGATTTTTTGGTCAGTAACATAAGTAGCCATCGTGTCCACCGTCGTTGTGTCCAATGTGTCCAACCCAGCCCGTTCGTTCCTTCCGCCACACCGAGACTGGCTGAGTGCAGCCACTCCGCCGCCAATCAGCACCACGGCAATCACCGCCACCAGATAGGTCATGCCTTTCTTGCCGCCACCATTCTCTCCGCCTTTCTTCTTGGAGTCAGACGATGATGTCCCCCCTTTTGACTTTCCGCCTTTCAGCAGCGTGTCGTCTTTTTCGTCCGATGGTTTTGGGGCTTCCTTCGGTTTCTCGGCTTGTGGCTGCCGAGTAGGCACCTCCACCAAGAACTGCTTCACGTCGGCCACGCTCTGCGGACGCATCTTGCGGTTGGGTTTCATGAGCCAGAAGATGAGGTCGCGCGTCTTTTTGGAGATGGTGGCTGGCATGGGCAGAGCCGCCTCGGCATCCTCGTCGATGTCGGAGGGTGAGGGCGGTTGGTTTCGGGTGAGCAGGTTGTACATCGTGGCACCCAAGGCATAGAGGTCGGTCCAAGGGCCGAACTTCTCGATGTTCTGTTCCATCTGTTCGGAAGGGGCAAAGCCGGGCGTGTAGGCCAGGGCCGAGGAGGTGGAGAGGGAGTTGCCGTCGCTGTTGCGCAACTGCTTGCTGGCCCCGAAGTCGATGAGCAGGGCATTACCCTTGCGGTCGAGCATGATGTTGGCAGGCTTGAGGTCGAGGTGGTGGATGCCTTCTGCATGCACGGTTTCGAGGGCATCGAGCACCTGGGGCAGGATGAGCATCAGTTCCTGCTCGGTCATGGGCTTGCCAGTTCGCTTCAGGCGCTGGGAGAGGCTTTCGCCATCCACCAGGTCCATCACATAGTAGGAGGTGCCGTTCTCGTCGAAGAGGTCATGCACACGGATGATGTGGGGATTGACCAACTTGCGCAGTCGCCGTGCCTCTTTCCTGAACTTTTCTTGCTGGGCGGCGAAGGTGCGCTGGTTCTCCGTCAGGCTGATGGAGATGCTGGCACTGTCAGCCAAGCGTCCGCACACTCCCTTGATGTAGAGTTCCTTGATGGCCACCCGCTCGTCGAAGGCTGTGTCGATGGCCACGTAGGTGTTGCCGAAGCCGCCCGACGAGAGATAGGTTTCCACCTTGTATTTTCCGTTGGAAAGCGTGGTGCCCACAGGCAGCATGCCTTCCTTGTCTATTTGCTTGTCTTCCATAGTCAGTTCTTGTTTCTTTGAATGGTTCCCTGCACAGCGGGAGCCTGTTCCACTTTCTGTTTTTCTTCATGGTTTGCCGACCCCGAGGACTTGCTTTTCCACACCACCAAGGCCAGCAGAACAGCCACACCCGCAATGAGCCACCAGAGCCATCGCCGCAGAGGGGAAGACGGTCTCGGCTGCACCTCTACAGTCGTGGCGGCCGGGTGTTCCTCCCTCACACCCACTCCCTCCACGGCCTCCACCTCCACGGCATAGCAGGAGTGGTTGTCGCGGGTTTCCCGTCTGGCACACTCCTTCTTCAGCATGCCGAGCCGGTGCTGAAGAGGCTCGTTGGTGAGCAGGATGGCGGTGAGGTCGCTGTTGTCCAGTTGTTCCACAATGCCGTCGCAGCAGAGGAAGAAGAGGTCGCCCTTGCGGATGTCAGTGATGACCTTGTAGGAGGCTTTGGAGGGATACTCCTGATGGGGCATCACGGCACGGGTGATGACGTTTTTCTGGTTGAAGTTGCGGGCCTCCTTCTCGTCGAGTTCGCCCGAGGCCAGGAGGTCGTTGAGCAGCGAGTGGTCGTGGGTCTGGAACACCACACCTTCGCCTGGCCGCAACTGATAGACGCGGCTGTCGCCGATGTGGGCCACGAGGATGCCGTCGGTGCAGCGCGCCAAGAGGGTGAGCGTGGTGCCCATCTTGCGGGCTGTGGCCGGGGTGGTGTCCAGTTGGTCGAGTGCCTGATAGGCCGCAGCGAGTGCCGCCTCAAAGTGACGGCGCATCTCGCCGCTTGAGCAGGGAGGGAGCGGGGAGAGTGCCTGGCCGATGGTGTCGGCCACACAGCGGCTGGCCACCTCTCCGTGCTCGTGTCCGCCCATGCCGTCACACACCATGAGGATGCGGCTCTCGGCTGTGGCTTTCCCCTCGCGAGGAAAGAGTGAGTCTTCCTGGTTCTCTTTCTTCCCCAGTTCGGCGAAGCAGAGAGGCTTGCTAATCCTGATATTCATAGGCCAAGTACATTTTTTGCCCGCCCAGTTGCAGGCAGTCGTTGATGTTGAGATAGATGATGTCGCCCTCGATGAGTTCCACACCTTGCAGCGAGGTGGGGTTCTTGCCGTGTTCCTCGAAGGTGCAGCGGATGCCGCTGGAGGTACATTTCAGTTCCACCACCGCATGCTTGCGACTCATGTAGCGGCTCTCGTCGGGTATCTGCACCTCGGCATCGTTGCCTTCCTTCTGGCGGCCCACCCACTGGCGGCCCAAGTGCAGTTGGTAGTTGCGGTTGCCCACCTTCAGGCTGTAGCGGGGCAGGTAGTCGCCAATCTTCTGCTTGGTGTGGCAGTGGGGACATTCGGCGGTCATGCCCTCCAAGTCTGGTTTTGAATCCACCTGTATCTCGCCCTTGCAGGAAGGGCATCTCAATGCTATTTTCATACGGCGAAGAAGTGCTTAAAGATTATACGTCATACATGGTGATGTCGCTGTCGTTGGAATAGTCGGGCAGGTCGCCTCCATCGGCCACGCCGTTGCTGGCCATGTCAGGACTCACGTCGTCTTGTGTGGGCATGGGCATGTGGGCATCTGTCACCACTTCCGTTTCGTCTTCGCTATAATGGTCATCATGGTTTGCATCCACTGCGATGACATCCACCTCGCCATTCTGATTGGCATCAATCATCAGCCCTGTGGTTTCGCCATGCGCAATGACAGCCACATTGACCGTGTGACCATCCATTTCCACATCGTTTGCCACGGCAAGCACTTGGATGTTCCCCGCGGGTGTGGGAGCAGGGGTGGGTTCCACTTCCACCATGTGTTCTGCCAGATTGCCCATGGTGATATTCTGATTCTCTGCATGTACGACCTCGTTTTCATCTATCTCGCTGTTGTCGTTTTCATCGACAGCATAACCCACCACATTGCCGTGTCCGTCATCAACAAAACGGGCTTCATGACCGTTGACGGTTCCTGTGGCGGTGTGAACAAGGTCGCCCTCATCGGTGCGATGGGTTTCGATGCTCTCTATCTTCACCTCGTTCTCACGGTAGAAGGCTGGTTCCTCAGCCGTTGTCGTGGTATGGGATGCCGGAATGACTCTGGGGTCAGAGGGTTGTTCAGGCTGGCGGGGTGTTTCCGTCGCCTCTTCCTTGGCTGGTTCGGGAGCAGGAGCAGGTTGGGGCTTGGATTGGGATGCAGCAGCAGGGGCTTCCTCCACTGATTCTTCAGCCACAAGTTCTTCGGCATTTTCTGCAGTTGCGGGGTCATCAGACATGCTGGCAAAAGCATTGGCCGCCACCGATGCACCAGCACCGGCCACTCCGCCAGCCACGAAAGTGGCGGCATCTTTCAGGTTCACCTTCTTGCCTTCCTGCGTGTTCTTCACTTCGTTTGTGGTCTCGTTGGGCTGAGCTGCATTCTGGGTTCCTGCATTCAGCGTGTCGTCATTGTTCGGATACATAGTCGTTAAGGTTTTAAGAGTGAATAATTGGTTTATCTGGTGCAAAGGTACACCATCTTTCTTCCCCATCCAAATTTTTGGGGCTTCATCGGATGAAACACCCTCGACAGATGATGAAAGCCCTGTTTCTCATTTTTCGCCACGGAAAAACCCCTCAGAGTGACTGCCCGTGCAAATTGCAATAGCAACGGCGCATCAATTGCAATTGGAGTGGAAGACAATTTGCATGCGCAACGGCGTAGGACGTAGGGGGGTAGCGGAAGCCTGTTCCTCAACAGGATGGGCGCTGGGCATATAGGTGATGCAAAAAGTCCAGCAATGGTTGCCGTCCACCATGGCAAGCTCCTTGCGGATGTCAATCACCTTGTTGGCTCGAAGAAAGAGATTCAGTTCGTCCATGTCCTTAATGTCTGCCAAGACTGGAAGGGTGAATATCTTGATTTGCATTTTTCCAAATAATTTTCGACCGGCTTACGCCGGTATGATAGATGCTTCAGCCTCCATCCACAGCCGCGCAGGGGCTTTTCTTTTAGCCCCTGCCCTTGCTGTGTCTGCATGCTGTCGCTGAGCTTAGAACTTTTTTCTGAAAGGGTTGTTAAACTCAGAGGGCGAGGCGCAGCCCGAGGCTGTTGTTGCGGAGCGATGAGGCGTTGTAGCTACGGCGCGCCACACGGCAGCCCCTCGCGCCGTCGCCCCAGCCGCCCCCACGGTCCACGCGGTAAGACCCACTGGATGCGCCTGTAGGGTTCGTCCGGGAGCCGCTGCTGTAATTGCCGTACCAGTCCGAGCACCATTCCCACACGTTGCCAGACATGTCGTAGAGACCCAATTCGTTGGGGGACTTCGTCTTGACATCATGAGTGCGGCAATTGTTGGATCTTAGTTTTTCAATGTCCCACGAAGATTCATCAAGACGAGCATTTCCGCTGTTCTCGTAATACCAAGCCACGCTACCCACATTGTTGCTGCCGCTGTACGTGTAGCCAAGGCTCTTGCTGCCGCCGCGAGCGGCATACTCCCACTGTTTCTCGGTCGGCAAGTGGAACTGCTGGCCGGTCAAGCTGTTCAGCTTGCTGATGAAGGTCTGGCAGTCCTCCCAACTTACGTAGCATACGGGGCGTTGGAAGCCTTTCAAGTCATAAGAGGAAGAGGAAATGTCCGAGGGCAAACTGCCCATCACAGCCTGCCACAACGCCTGAGTCACCTCCGTCTCGCCCATGTAGTAACTGCTCAAGGTCACGCTATGAGCATCGCTACCATCACCCATGGTGAATGTGCCGCCCTGAACATAGACCATCGTGAACGACACGCCACCTGCCGTGAAGGTGCGGTTGCTGCCCGACGAGGTGCTAGTTTGCACATGAGTGGTCGCACTGCCGCCTGTCTGTGTGCGTGGTGTGGTGGTGTTTTGCCTTGGCTTCTGTCGTTGCTGTGTGCTTGGCTTCGGTTTGTTGGACGTTGATGGTTGTGTGGTGGCGGGTTTTGGCTTTTGCCGCGTCACCACACCCTGTGCTGCTGCACCTAAAGAGCAGAGACAGCACAAGAGAAGTAGAATCAGTTTCTGTTTCACAGTTATTTGGATTTTTGTACAAAGACATGTAAGTTTCAAGTGTCTGGAATAGGGCATTCCTCATGATGTCACACCAACACAGTCCCAGCCTTGTAGGACTCAAACAGATAATTGGGGCTTTCGTAATACATGGATGAATTGTAGTTGTCAATCTTACGGGTGATCCAAGAGTCATACACCCTCATCAATGTGTCAATCACATCGTTGTTGGTTGCACGGGCCACATCGAGAATGAGGCGCTGATAGACCTTGCCAATGTCCCATGAGGAGGGGACTGCATAGCGGGCAGCGGCGACATTGTCGAAATAGCCCGTCTCTATGTGATGCTTTTCTACCAACTCGTCAGCCACCTTGTCAAGGTTCTCGCAATGATAGACATCTGCATAATCATATAGATGCTGTAGTTCCTTTCGCCCCAAGGCGTTCACCACCGTGCTGCGATAGTTCTTGGTCTTGCGCCCGATGTAGTCTATCAGGCTGCACAGGAAAAAGAGGTCGTTCTCTTTGGGGTCTTCACGTCCTGTCATAAGTCTTTAGCATATTTGAAGGTTAGACACTTTAATGCAGCCTCGGTACAGAAAGCCATCTGATGGGTGGGATACTTGAACTGGGCAAGCACCCAGAACTGCTCACGAGTGATGGCACCACGGATGAAGTCTGCCACATAGTTGTATATCTGGTCATCGGCCATAGCACCCACCACGATGTCATAATCGTGGGGCTGCCCACTTCGACATGCCACCACAAAGTCGAGCCACGCATCTGTCATCTCCTCAAATTCAAGCACCTGCAATCCTTCACGCAAGGTGTATTCATAACTATTCAGCATGGGAGTGTCGAACCTTCCAGCCCAACGCTCCGCTTGCCGCCGCAAGATGGTACAATAAAACCCCTCCCCAAAGTCTTTCGTGTATCGACCCTGCAAAATCTGGGGGACTGCAACCTTCATGTTGCTTCCATGATATACTTCCATAACCTTTAGTTTTCTTTTTTCGTAACGATATGATTTTGTTGCAAAGGTAGCCATTTCCCTTTTTAACTCCAAATTTTTCTCCTTTCATCGGATGAAAACCGCATCTGAGGTGACGAAACCTCACGTGAGGGAGACTTGAAGCCACTTTTTCTTTCCCCTTTCTTGGTGGGTTCATCCCGATTTGCTATCTTTGCAACTGAAAGCATCAGAAAAAACTTCAAGAACTATGACAGCAGCACAGTTGAACGCCATGAACACCCAACTTTGGCAGGGAATCGGAACCATTGCCGACAGTGAGCCGCTGATGAAACGGCTCACCAAGTATGTGGCCAAGTTGGTGAAGGAGAAGAATGACCCCACGCTGATGACCAAGGAGGAGTTCTTTGCAAAGATAGATGAAGCGGAACGTCAAATTGCGAGAGGGGAAGGGCATGCAATGCTTCCTGGAGAGGATTTGTCTAACTTTTTGAGAAGGGTCGGCTATGACATATAGGATTATATTCTCCATCAAAGCAGAACAGGATCTGGTTCGTCTGGCGAAGAGCGAGCCCAAGGTGTACAAATAACAACCATCATCCATCCACCATGAAAGAAGTGATTTTCAACCGCCGCAACGAGTTGTTGCGTGTGCCGCTGGCGAAAGCCATGTTCTACGAGGCTTTCGGCAACTACTGCTACGGCGTGTTTCCCAACAAGCAGAAGGTGATGCTGCCTGTCAGCCTGGTTCAGGCGGAGCAACTGCTGGCCCGCACGGGCGAGAAAGGGCAAGACACCTTCATCCGCATCGGCAAGAAGTTTATTGTCAATGCCAACATGATTGTACAACTCAACTTTGCCAAGCAGCAACTCATCCTCTCCGACTTCGACCATCCGGGCAACTTTGCCCTGCCCGTGTCGAAAGAGGCACTGAGGCAGGTGAAGGAACTCTATGAAAAACAACAGATATGGAAATAGGAGAAGAACTCATCATCGGACGGCTGGGACAGCAGCCCATGCACATTGCCGACCCCTCGGTGGACCCGCAGCATGCCACCTTGCGCCGCACGGGCGAGAACACCTACCAGATAGAAGACAGAGACTCCCAGAAGGGGGTGCAGGTGTTTGGCTTTCGGGTGAAACGCAAGACCATCAAGGCTGAGACTCCCTTGTTTCTGGGCACCTACAAGACCTCGGTGCGGCAACTCCTGCAGGATGCGGCCAGCATCGACCTGACCGAAGTGTGGAACCGCTACGAGAAGGAGAAGCGGCGGTGGGACCGCTACACGCTGTGGGTGAATTCCATCCGCATGCTCTCGCCTGTGCTCACGATGCTGCTCACCCAGTGGGTGGGTCAGAACTGGGTGGTGTCGGGTGCGGTGCTGGTGGGTGTGATGGTGGTCTCTATGATTGCCGGCGAGAAGGTGCTGGCCAAGAAAAATCTGCGCATGGCCGAACTGAATGCCAAGATGCAGGCCGAGTATGCCTGTCCGCATTGCCACAAGTTTATTGGTTTCACGCCTTATTCCATCCTGAAGCAGAACCGCTACTGCCCCCACTGCGGAGTGCCACTGCCATGACAACACACAAAAAAAAATACTGACGACAGCATGACAACAAAAAGATTTCTATGGGTCATGGACCTGATGCTCTGCACCTTAATGGCCGAGGCACGTACCATCTACGTGCTTTCGGTGGGCATCAGCCACTATGAGCACATACGCGACCTGAAAAAGACGGAGATGGATGCGACATCGGTGGCTGAACTCTACAAGACGCACACAAGTCACGTCACTCTCCTGCTGGGGGCACAAGCCACCCACGACAACATCTTGGAGCAACTGCACCAGGTGTGCAGTCAGGCTACTGAGGGCGATGTGCTGGTGTTTTTCTTCAGTGGCCACGGCGGCAAGGGCGGTCTCTGTGCCTACGACACACGAAACGAGCAGACGATGGTGACCTACGCCGAGGTGCAGCAAGTGGTCAAGACTTGCCGTGCCAACAACAAGCAACTTTATATCGACGCTTGTTATGCGGGCGGGCTACGAGCGCCCGGAAGGAGTGGTGAAGCGTCGGCTGAGACTTCTTTCACCGACACGCAGGGGGTGATGCTCTTCCTCTCCTCGCGCACCGGCGAGACATCGCAGGAGAACCCATGGGCCAGCAACGGCTTCTTCACCCAGTATCTGCTCAGAGGCATGAAGGGGGCTGCCGACACCGATGCCAACCGCATCGTGACGGCCAAGGAACTTTTCACCTATGTGTCAACCAACGTGGCTGAACGCACAAAGGGCCGACAGCATCCTGTCATGTGGGGTAAGTTCAACGACAGCATGAGGGTGATGAACTGGAACGCACGGAAGTAGAATGCTCTCTCGGATTAGCAAATCGGGGCGTTGTCCATGAGTTTTCACAAAAAAGCACCCCAAAACAACAAATAATTCCTCATTCCTAATTCCTAATTCCTAATTATTTCTTACCTTTGCACCCGTTTTCGACGAGCCATTTATCTGGCTGAAAAGATGATGGCGCGTTGAACAACACATTATTAATTATATACACTAAAAAATTATGTATTTAGATTCAGCAAAGAAGGCAGAGATTTTTGCCGAGTATGGTGCTTCTGCCACTGACACAGGCTCTTGCGAGAGCCAGATTGCACTTCTCACTTACCGCATTCAGCACCTGACTGAGCACGTGAAGGCTAACCACAAGGACTTTGTGACGAACCGTTCACTCGTGAAACTCGTTGGTCAGCGTCGTCGTTTCCTCTCTTATCTCAAGAAGAAGGACATCGAGCGCTATCGTACCATCGTCAAGAAGTTGGGTCTCCGTAAGTAATCTTTCGGACTTTCAACAAGTCTCACACAGAAAGCACGGAAATCGCAGAAAAGACCAACAACGAAAAGGAGGCTCTACCATGTGGCAGAGCCTCCTTTATACTTGAAGAAATCTGTGTGAGATAAAAATCTCTGTGAGAAAAGTCTTACAGTCTTATACCCACAAACGCACGAGCGCGCCATTTCACCTGTCGTGTGTAGTCATCGTTGTCGCCCAGCAGCGAGGTGTTGACCAAGACGGTGGAGCCGACAAAGCATTTGGGGCTGATGTTGTAGAGAATGGCCGCACGGCTGTTGATAATCATTTCGGGGAAATGAAGAGACTCCGATGACTTCTCGCCATTCACCTTAGTGTTGTTGCTGTTGAAGATGATGATGTTAGGCTGAGCGGAGAGGTGGAAGAGCCACTTCTTTGCCACGAGGTTGTAACCATAACCACCACCGATGGCGAAGTTGCCCGCATAGATGCGCGCTTCTGTGCCATATTCTTCGGTTGCCTTGCCTGTCGTCTTGATGCTACCTCCCTGATAGGAGAAGCCTACCAACCATGAGCCTGCCGACTTCTTCTGGATGTAGGACTGGGTGAAGGCGGCTGGATAGGAGAATCGGCGATGGTTGAACGCATAGTAACCCGTCACATAGATATTGGACAAGCGCAGGTAGTCTTTTGGAAGATGCCACGATTCATCATGCCCATAGGTAATGTCGCCCGAGAGCGTCTTGGAATACTGGTAGCCCACTTCGAGGCCGAAACGGTTGAAGTAGGCATTCAGGTTCAGTTCCCAGTCTTTTTTGTTCTTGCCGCCGAAAATCTGGGCAGGGTTGATGGCCAGACCAGCCGTGATGCCATAGTAGGTGACAGCCGCACTGACCGTGGCACGGAGGTCGGTGCTCAGTTTGGCACGAATCTGTTCATCCGTCGTTTGCTTCACACGGAAGGAGTTGCCCGACAGGTTTCCTCTGAATTTCAGCGTCAGTTTGGCATCAGGACGCTCCATGTAGAGCGTATCGTAAGACACTTTCTCATACCTCGCGCGCAACACGCTATCTACACGTTCGCGCACCTTTTCACGTTTGCTTTGGGCAAAGGCCACGCCTCCCACCATCAGCAACATTACGATAATAGCCGCTTTTCTCATTTTTTACGTTTATTTATAGGTTTTACATTCACCGAACGAAACACTTTCATTCGCTATTCATTTGCAAATATATGGAAAAAGGAGCAACTGGACACAAGATTAACACATTTTTTTTAAAAAATGCTAAAAAACGGTTCTGCACACGCAAGCATCAAGCCATGCCAACCCTGTCAGCAGAACACGCGTTTCGGACGGGAAATGACCATTTGCAGAAAGGAAATGGCAAAAAACTTCTGTATGCTCACACCTAACTCCCAACTTTTTCGTACCTTTGCACCTGATTTTGAAATGACAAATATGCAGGATATTAGAAACATTGCGATTATCGCACACGTTGACCACGGAAAGACGACACTGGTCGATAAGATGTTGCTCGCTGGAAACCTTTTTCGTGAAAATCAGCAGACTGGCGACTTGATTTTGGACAACAATGAACTGGAACGGGAACGCGGAATCACCATTCTCTCAAAAAACGTTTCCATCAATTATAAAGGCACAAAAATCAACGTCATCGACACGCCGGGACACTCGGACTTCGGCGGCGAGGTGGAGCGTGTGCTGAACATGGCGGATGGCTGCATCCTTTTGGTCGATGCTTTCGAAGGCCCGATGCCGCAGACACGTTTCGTGCTGCAGAAGGCACTGGAAATCGGGCTGAAGCCGGTGGTGGTGGTGAACAAAGTCGATAAACCCAACTGCCGACCAGAGGAAGTGTATGAAATGGTGTTCGACCTGATGTTCTCTCTCAACGCCACCGAGGACCAGTTGGACTTCCCCGTGGTGTATGGCTCTGCCAAGCAGGGCTGGATGGGACCAGACTATAACACACCGACCAACGACATCACCTATCTGCTCGACGTGATTCTCGACACCATCCCTGCACCCGAGCAGTTGGAAGGAACGCCCCAGATGCTCATCACATCGCTCGACTACTCCACCTACACAGGCCGCATCGCTGTGGGACGTGTGCATCGCGGCACTCTGCGGACAGGACAGAACATCACCATCGTGCATCGCAATGGCAGCACCGAGAAAACCAAAATCAAAGAACTGCATACCTTTGAGGGCATGGGACACCGTGCCACCGATGCGGTCAGTTCAGGTGACATCTGCGCCGTCATCGGCCTGTCAAACTTCGAGATTGGCGACACCATCTGCGACTTCGAAGCACCCGAGGCACTGCCCACCATCTCCATCGACGAGCCGACCATGTCGATGCTCTTCACCATCAACAACTCGCCCTTCTTTGGCAAGGAAGGCAAGTTCTGCACCAGCCGCCACATCGGCGACCGACTCTACAAGGAACTGGAGAAGAACCTCGCCCTGCGCGTGGAAATGAAGGAAGGGACGACCGACCAATGGATAGTGAGCGGCCGTGGTGTGCTGCACCTCTCCGTACTCATCGAGACCATGCGCCGCGAGGGCTACGAACTGCAAGTGGGTCAGCCACAAGTCATCATGAAGGAGGTGAACGGTGTGAAGTGTGAACCCATTGAGGAACTGACCATCAACGTGCCCGAAGAATTTGCGAGCAAAATGATAGACCTCGTGACCCGCCGCAAAGGTGAGATGGTGAGCATGGAGGCACAGGGCGACCGCGTGAACATCGAGTTCGAGATTCCCTCGCGCGGCATCATCGGCTTGCGCACCAATGTGCTCACAGCCAGTCAGGGAGAGGCCATCATGGCACACCGCTTCAAGTGTTACCAGCCTTTCAAGGGCGAACTGACACGCCGCACCAACGGCTCGCTCATCGCCATGGAATCGGGAACAGCATACGCTTATGCCATCGACCACCTGCAAGACCGAGGCAAGTTCTTCATCTCGCCCCAAGACACGGTGTATGCAGGCCAAGTGGTGGGCGAACACGTGCACGAGATTGACCTCGTCATCAATGTGACCAAGGCCAAGCAATTAACTAATGTACGCGCGAGCGGCACCGACGAGAAGGCGCACATCATTCCGCCAGTTCAACTCTCGCTGGAGGAGGCACTGGAGTACATCAAGGCCGATGAATACGTGGAAGTGACCCCTAAGAGCATGCGAATCCGAAAGATTATCCTCGACCACCTGGAACGCAAGCGCGCCAATCGCGAAGAGTAAACTACCAAAGAAAATCCTCCAATGAGAAAGAAAAGCAGTTTTTGCTATGCCCAAAGGCTAAAAAGCAGACAAACGCCTTGTTTTTTGCACACTTTTGATTGTTTTTGTGCATAAAAAATGCTTTTTATAGAAATATTCTTGGAGAAATCAAAGATTTATTCCTACCTTTGCACCCGAAAACGTAAAGTACGGACAAACAAAAGAAAGTATTTATTAAACATTTAAACATCTAAGATTATGTCTGAAATTGAATCAAGAGTAAAATCAATCATCGTTGAGAAACTCAACGTTGACGAAGCAGAAGTAAAGCCAGAAGCAAGTTTCACCAACGACCTCGGTGCTGACTCTCTCGACACTGTAGAACTCATCATGGAGTTTGAGAAGGCTTTCGGTATCAATATTCCTGACGATCAGGCTGAAAAGATTGCTACTGTAGGTGACGCTATCGCTTACATCGAGGCTAACGCTAAGTAAATTATGGAATTAAAAAGAGTTGTTGTAACAGGCATTGGCGCCCTGACTCCACTCGGCAACACGGCTGAGGAGTCTTGGGAAAACCTCAAGGCAGGCAAGAGCGGCGCTGGTCCTATTACTCATTTCGACGCTTCACAGTTCAAGACTCAGTTCGCATGCGAGGTGAAAGGCTTCAATTCAGCCGACTTCATCGACCGTAAGGAAGCCCGCAAGATGGACCTTTACACTCAGTATGCACTTGCTGCAGCCAAGATGGCCATTGCCGATTCCGGCATCGACCTCGAAACGGTTGACAAGAACGAAATCGGAGTTGTGCTCGGTGTAGGTATCGGAGGTATCAAGACTTTCGAGGAAGAGGCTGGCAACTATGCACTTAACGGCCCTCAACTCGGCCCAAAGTTCAATCCATTCTTCATCCCCAAGATGATTGCAGATATAGCCGCCGGCCATATCTCCATCCAGTATGGATTCCGTGGACCAAACTACACAACAACTTCCGCATGCGCATCCTCTTCAAACGCTGTGGCTGACGCCTTCAACCTCATCCGCCTTGGCAAAGCCAACGCAATAGTGACAGGTGGTGCAGAGGCTGCCATTTTCGCCTCAGGCGTAGGTGGTTTCAATGCCATGAAGGCACTCTCCACCCGCAACGATGAGCCAGAAAAGGCCAGTCGTCCGTTCAGCGCAAGCCGTGACGGTTTCGTCATGGGCGAAGGTGCGGGCATTCTGATTCTTGAAGAGTTGGAACACGCAAAGGCTCGTGGCGCAAAGATTTATGCCGAGATGATTGGTGCCGGCATGTCAGCCGATGCCTACCACATCACAGCCACTCACCCCGAAGGTCTCGGTGCCAAACTCGTTATGCAGCGCGCACTCAAAGACGCAGGAATCCAGCCCGAAGATGTTGATTACATCAATGTCCACGGCACTTCCACTCACGTGGGTGACATCTCTGAGGCCAAGGCTATCAAGGAAGTGTTTGGCGATGCAGCCTACAAACTGAACATCAGTTCAACCAAGTCCATGACTGGCCACCTTCTCGGTGCTGCAGGCGCTGTCGAAGCAATGATTAGCATCCTCGCCGTGAGAGACGACATCGTGCCTCCCACCATCAACCACGCTGACGACGACCAAGACCCTGAAATTGACTACAACCTCAATTTCACGTTCAACAAGGCCCAGCAGCGTACCGTCCGTGTAGCACTCAGCAACACGTTCGGATTCGGAGGTCACAATGCAAGCGTAATATTCAAGAAATACCAGTAATCTTGGGCCTCGTCCCAAGCACTTTTCTTAAAAGTACAAAACAGGTGATTTCGGATTTATTAGATAAAATGAGGCTTCTTTTCGTTTCCGAGAAGAAGCCTTTTTTACGGCTCAAATCCATCCTCGGATTTTACCCCCACAACATCAAGTTATACGAACTGGCTCTGATGCACAAGTCTGTGGCTCGCTACGAGCAAGAGATGAAGAGGAAAAAACGCACTCCACGCGAAAAGCGGGAAGAGCGCAAGCAGAGCAAGAAAGCAGGCAAACAGGACAAAATTTCTCCCAGCCAAATCAGCAACGAACGACTTGAGTTTCTGGGCGATGCGGTGTTGGGAGCCATTGTGGCCGACATACTCTACAGACACTATGGCAACAAGCAAGAAGGGTTCCTCACCATGCTGCGGAGCAAGATAGTCTGCCGAAGTACGCTCAACCAGGTAGCCATCAGCCTCGGACTTGACAAACTCATACACCATGTCGGTGCAGTCACCACGGGCCACAACAGTTTCATGAACGGCAATGCCTTCGAGGCATTTGTCGGGGCCATCTACCTCGACCGAGGCTACCAGTACTGCTGCCGTTTTCTCGAAGAGCAAGTCTTCAAGAAGTACATCGACATCGAGAGCATGGAGAAACAGGAAATCAACTTCAAGAGCGTCCTGATAGAGTGGTGTCAGAAGTATCAATACCGCTTCGTTTTCAGCCAGAAAGAGTCGCGCGAAAGCGGAAAAAGCAACACCCCCATTTTCCATTCCTCCCTTTTCATCGAAGGCATTCCCTGTGGCACCGGCGACGGCTACAGCAAGAAAGAAAGCGACCAGAATGCAGCCCAGCAAGCCCTCAAGCGCATCAAGCGCGACAAGGCACTGCTGAATGGCATAAAAAACACAAAAAACACGAAAAAAAGTGGAGAGTGAAAGTGAAAAGTCGTACCTTTGCATCATAAACATCCATCAGTCATGAATACAACTGGACTTCTCAATAAAATCTATTTCTCAAAAAGGCAAAAGCAGATAGAGAAATACGCCACCCGCGCCAAAGACATACAACTCAAAATCTTCCGCCATCTCATCCGCCAAGGCAAGAAGACGGAATGGGGCAACATGCACCACTACGAGTCCATCGACAACTACGACACATTCCGCAAGAACGTGCCCGTCAACACCTACGAGGAACTGAAGGGCTACATCCACCAGATGCGCGAAGGCAAAGCCGATGTCCTGTGGCCAGGTGTGGTGCGCTGGTATGCCAAGTCATCAGGCACCACCAACGACAAGAGCAAGTTCATTCCCGTCAGCGGCGAAGGGTTGAAGAACATCCACTACCGAGGCGGCACCGACTGCGTGGTCAGTTATCTGCACATCAACCCGCACAGCCACTTCTTCTCCGGCAAAGGGCTCATCCTCGGCGGCAGCCACTCGCCCAACCTCAACACCCCCAACAGTCTGGTGGGCGACCTCAGCGCCATCCTCATCGAGAACATCCCCACAGCAGCCAAGATGGTTCGCGTGCCCAAGAAAAACATCGCCCTGCTGAGCGACTTCGAAGAGAAACGCGACAAGATAGCCCGTGCCGCCATGGACATGAACATCACCAACATCAGCGGTGTGCCCTCATGGATGCTCAGTGTGCTGGGCCGAGTCATGGAACTGAAAGGCGTTGACCGCCTCGACAGCGTGTGGCCCAACCTCGAAGTCTTCTTCCACGGAGGCGTGGCCTTCACCCCCTACCGCGAGCAGTACAAGAGCATCATCACGCTGCCCAACATGCACTACATGGAGACCTACAATGCCAGCGAAGGCTTCTTCGGCCTCCAGAACGACCTCTCCGACCCCAACATGCTCCTCATGATTGACTATGGAGTCTTCTACGAGTTCTGCCCCATGGACAACCTCGACCACAACGGCTACCCCATCGACTCAGACAAGATTGTCCCCCTGTGGGAAGTGGAGACAGGCACCAACTACGCCATGATCATCAGCACCAGTTGCGGCCTGTGGCGCTACCTCATCGGCGACACCGTGCAGTTCTCCCAGCGCGACCCCTACAAGTTCCACATCACCGGCCGCACCAAGCACTTCATCAACGCTTTCGGCGAAGAACTCATCGTCGATAACGCCGAGAAAGGCCTCCTTCAGGCATGCGTTGCCACCGGGGCACAAGTGAAAGACTACACCGCAGCCCCCATCTTCATGGACAGCAACGCCAAGTGCCGCCACCAGTGGATGATAGACTTTGTCAAGATGCCCGGTTCCCTCGAAGAATTTGCCCAGATACTCGACCGTTCGCTCCAGGCCATCAACTCCGACTACGAAGCCAAACGCCACAAAGACATCACCCTCCAGCCGCTCGAAATCATCGTGGCCCGTCCCGGCCTCTTCGACGAGTGGCTCAAGAGCAAAGGCAAACTCGGCGGGCAGCACAAGATACCACGTCTCAGCAACTCACGCCAATACATCGAGGAACTCATCCAGATGAACCAATGAAAAAGAAGTCATCGCTCCATCTCCTCCCCCTTGCCATCGTGGCAGCCATCCTGTTGCTGCTCCACGCCTGTGCCCGCATCGGCACCCCCGACGGCGGCCCCTACGACGAGACCCCCCCACGAGTCGTGCGCACCTCACCCCGCCTCGGCGAGAGCAACGTGAAACACGCCAAGCGCATCACCATCGAGTTCGACGAGTTCATCAAGATAGACAACGCCGCCGAGAAAGTCGTCATCTCCCCCCCACAGATACAACAGCCAGAAATCGAAGCCAATGGCAAGAAAGTCACCATCAGCCTTCTCGACTCCCTCAAGCCCGACATGACCTACACCATCGACTTCGCCGACGCCATCGTCGATAACAACGAAGGCAACCCCTACGGCGACTTCGCCTTCACCTTCTCCACCGGTCAGCAGGTCGATACCTTCCAAGTGTCGGGCCATGTGCTCGATGCCAGCAACCTCGAACCCATCAAAGGCATCCTCGTCGGACTCTACCGGCTCGACAGCCTCCAGTCCCTCCCCGACTCCACCTTCCGCACCCTCCCCCTCGAGCGCATCTCACGCACCGACAGCCGAGGCCACTTCGTCGTCAAAGGTCTCTCCCCCGGCCAGTACCGCGCCTTCGCCCTGAAAGACATGAACCAGAACTACCTCTACGACCAGCGAGCCGAGATGCTCGCCTTCTCCGACCGCATCCTCTCCACCTCCTCCCGTCCCGACATTCGGCCCGACACCATCTGGCACGACAGCATCCACTACGACTCCATCGTCATGACCCCCTACATCCACTACTTCCCCGACGACATCGTGCTCACCGCCTTCGAGTCAGCCAACCAAGACCGCTACCTGCTCAAGAGCGAACGACCCACCCCACAACGCTTCTCCCTCTACTTTACCTCCCCCTCCGACACCCTGCCACGCCTCACAGCCCTCAACTTCGACGCCACCAATGCCTTCACCATCGATGCCAGCCTCCACCGCGACACCCTCCACTACTGGATTCGCGACTCCCTCATCTACAACCTCGACACCCTCGACATCAAGATAGACTTCTTCGCCACCGACACCACAGGCCAACTCGCCCTCACCACCGACACCCTCCACCTCGTGTCCAAACTCACCCGAGAGCGCATTGCCCGCCAAGAGCAAGAAAAATACGACGAATGGGTGAAGACCTACAAGCAACAACTCAAGGAAGAACGCCGAGCAGCCCGCCGAGCCGAAAAAGAAGGAGCCGGAAAAGAAGAAGTTGGGAAAGAAGAAGCCGGCCAAGACAAGAAAAAAGAAAAAAAGCGGAAAAAAGACGATGAAGACATCGTCATCCCCCCCATGCCCGAAGAGTTCCTCACCTACAAGATGACCAACACCCAAGCCATGGACCCCGACCGCAACATCGACCTCGAGTTTGAAGAACCCCTCGACACCTTCGACCTCAGCAAGATACACCTCAACATCAAGGTCGATAGCCTCTTCCAGCCCACCAAATACCTCATCCGTCCCGTCGATGGCAACCCCCGCCACTACCGACTCTACGCCGAGTGGGAACCCGACACCACCTATCAACTCGTCATCGACACCGCCGCCTTCGTCAACATCTACGGCCGCCGCTGCGAAGCACAGACACGCATCATCCGCATGCGCTCACTCGACTCCTACTCCACCCTCTTCGTCGTGCTCAGCGGACAGCGCACCACCGACGACGGCACCATCCTCCCCAACACCCAAGACGCCATCGTCCAACTGCTCGACGGCAGCGACAAGCCCATCAAGACCATCCGCGCACAAAACGGCAAAGCCGACTTCTATTTCATCAACCCCGGCACCTACTACCTGCGCCTCTTCTACGACCTCAACCACAACGGACTCTGGGACACCGGCGACTACGACCAGCACCTCCAGCCCGAGCCCGTCTATTACCTGCCTGGAGCCCTCACCCTCAAAGCCCTGTGGGAAATCACCCAAGAGTGGAACCCCACAGCCCTGTCGCGCGCCAAGCAGAAACCCGAGAAAATCACCAAGCAAAAGCCCGACAAAGCCAAGACCATCAAGAACCGAAATGCTGAAAGGCAGGGCAGCAAGTAAACAGAAAAGCCTCACCTTTGCCAACCGATGAGAAGACTCCTATATATTCTTGCCCTGTTGCCCCTCTTCCTCCTCCTGGCCTGCGCCGACGACAAGGAGGTGGTGGCACTGCTCGACCGCGCCGAGGCCCTGATGGAGACCGCACCCGACTCGGCCAGTCGTCTGCTCCATGCCGCCGACAGCACCATCGCCCGGCAGTCGGAGCCCACACGCATGCGCCATGCCGTCCTCATGGCCCAAGCCAACAACAAACTCTACCAGCCCCTGCCTTCCGACACCACATTCCAGGAGGTGGTCGATTACTACGACCGCCACGGCAGCCCCAACCAGCAACTCCTCGCCCACTACCTGCTCGGCTGCATCCACCGCGACCGAAACGAGGCACCCCAAGCCCTCCAGTGCTACTACGACGCCATCGAGAAAGCCGACACGCTCAGCCCTGATTGCGACTACACCACCCTCTTCAGCGTGTATGGGCAGATGGGAGAACTGTACAGAGAGCAATCTATGCCAGAACGAGAATTGCAAGCGTGGGAGGAATATAGGCGATATGCCGCAAAGGCAGGCGACACACGCAACATCATCAATGGACTTGAACAGATGCTCATTCCCTACTATGTATTAGACGACACTGCCAAGGTGTGGAGCATCACCGACACCTGCGCCCTGCTCTATCGAAAACACAACCTGTTGTACGAAGCCGGAGGCGTTTACCCGACCGCCATCCTCACATGTTTGAACTCTGGCCAGTACGAAAGAGCACATCAGATGATGCAAATATTTGAACACACACCAGGAATCTTCGATGCACAAGGGAACATCGAAAAAGGCAGAGAACACTATTACCACAGCAAAGGTTTATACCATTTAGGCATACACCAATTAGATTCAGCCGAACTATATTTTCGGAGACTTCTTCATTACGGCTTCGACTACGATGCCTACAGAGGACTGCTGAGAGTCTATAAAGCCCACGGTATTCCCGACTCAATTTATCATTACGCTACACTATGCGAAGAGGGATTAGGGAACACCTTGGCAAAGAATCAATCAGAAATTGTCTTGCAATTATCTCATTCCTACGACTATACTCGTTACCAGAAAATTGCTGAGGCGAAAATGCGTGAGGCTGAAGTCATGCGATACACCGTATGGGGCATTGTTATCCTTTCCATCATGCTACTGACAGGTGGCTGCTGGCGATACATCAGTTACAAACAGAAAAAATCAAAAGAAATCAGATTGTTAAATTCCAATTACTTGACGACAGCAGGAAAATTAACTCAAGCAGAACAGGAACTGGCGGTGGTCAGAAAGTCTTACAGCAACATGAAAGAGCATGTACTCGCCACCAAAGAAGCCGAAATAGAAGCACTACACAGCAAAATGCAAGCCTACCAAGCAAAATACGATGCCATGAAAACCTACGAGCGCGAAGATACCCTTCGTGAAAGCGATGTCTTCACAACATTCAAAAAGATGACACGCCCCACCCCTCATCCACTTCTTCCCAACAGCACCGATTGGAAAAATCTGCTGACCCTCACCCGACAGTGCCTCCCCATGTTCTATCAAACCATCACACAGGACCACGTGCTCACAGAACAGGAACTGCGCGCCGCCATCCTCGTTCGCCTCAACTTTTCCCCAAGTGAAATAGCCATCCTGCTCAGCACGTCACAAGCCAGAATCTCCACCGTCAAACGTCACATCAACCAAAAACTCTATGGCGAGGACGATGCTGCAAGCCTCTACAAGAACATGAAAAAACAAAAAATCGCATAGGTGTAAAATAGATGTAATGATTTTACAATCTTCTAAAAAGCAATAAGTTACAGACCGTAATAAAAATAAAGGTTAAAAATAGGTTAAATAAAAGAAAGGACAAAATTCCACTTCTCAGAAAAACTTGCCATAACTTTGCAGCGGATTTCAAATATTAAAAAATCAAGTTATGGCAAAAAATCTTTTCATTCTCATCGCAATGCTGTTGACACCCTTTTCCTTCTTATCAGCAGCCGAATCGCAAGATTCACAAAATGTGATACTAAGTCGTAAAGAACCCACTCCCAAGAAAGAACAGAATCCCTCCCACCGTGCTCCTGCCGCACCTATCACCATCGTGCAGGAAGGCCACGAACTGACGTTCACCTCCGACCTTGTAGGCTTCACGCTCATGCTGATTCATGACGGCGAAGTTCTCTACTCCGACCTTGTGGACCCCTCGCGCTATCTCTTCATCCCAGAGGAAATAACAGGGATGAAGGAGATACGGCTGGTCAAGGACGACATCACCTACTGGGGTGTCATCTTGTTGTAGCCTCTCACCCAACCGTACCCGAGGGGTACACCCAACCGTACCCGAGGGGTACGGCATGGCGTAGCCGAGGGGTACGACTACATGAACACATCAAATGATTAACAATTAATAATTAAGTAGGTGAACAAAAATAGTTTATATGATGCGGCAAGCCGCATTTTTCTCGGACAATAATTTCACAAAATTGGTTCCAATAATAATTATTGGATAA
>DGSP01000054.1 GCA_002393555.1 Prevotellaceae bacterium UBA4359 | reverse complement strand
TAAAGTACTCCAAATGCTGGTATCATACACGCTTGACAAGACAAAGCGTCTGCAACCCCTTTATATAAGGGACTTAACAATAAAAATCCCATCAATTTTGGGTACATCAAATTGGACACCCTACTTCCGAAACTTAAATAATTAATAATGAACGAGGCCCCATCTTCCACACCTTCCGGGGTGGCTCTTCCAGACTCGCCGATGAGTCTCTTCCACAGAGTCATGAGGGGCAGTGGAAGAGAGTCACGTGACTCTGTGGAGTAGAGTCAGAAGAGGTAACGACGAAAACCCTATGGAAACTCTTAATAATACGTGAGTTCGGCATAAGAATTATGCCTTCGGCGGATGAAGACGTATCATTAAAACTTCGCTTATAGTGAACTTACGTAAATGACTTATTCAAGTTTCGGCCGAAACTTGAATAAATTAGTGATAAAAGAATAAAAAAATTTGGAAGATATGTAAAAAAAGCCTATCTTTGCAACCATGAATGTTAAACTTTTATAAACATTACTATTTACAAACCCTATTAAACAAAAACAGATTATGGCTTATCAAGAGAAAACAACAACAGGCTATGGAACCCGAGTGGGCAACTCCATCAAGGGTATCTTCACCGGATTCATCCTCATCATTGGTGCAACCATTCTGCTTTGGTGGAATGAAGGCCGTGCCGTGAAAACAGCAGACATGCTGGAAGACGCACAGGGAGCATGCGTGGAAATGCCTAACCCCGACAAGAAGAGCGCCGAGTTTGAAGGCGAACTGGTGTGCGCCACTGCTATGGCCAACACCGACGAAGTGCTGACCGACAAAGAATTTGGCATCAGCGAGAACGCAATCAGCCTGAGCCGCAAGGTGGAATATTTCCAGTGGGTTGAGCACTCTGAGTCGAAGAGCGAAGACAAACTCGGCGGCAAGCAGGAAACCACCACTACCTACACCTACACCAGGGAATGGGTGAGCAGCCCCGTGAACAGCGACGAATTCAAAGACCCAGCCTATCAAGGTAAGAACTACACCTGGACTACGGTGGAAGACCAGGACGTTTGGGCAGAGAATGTGACCTTCGGTGCCTATGTGCTCAACGAGTCACTCATCCACTCCATCAATTCGACAGAGGCGCTCGAACTGAACATCGACGAGCAGCAACTGCAGGCTATGGACAAGACCATTGCTGACACTTATGCCAGAATCAAGGGTCTGCCCACTTCCAACACCAACGTGGCTCAGGCTCAGCCTGCTCAGCCCGCACAGCCCGTAGCAGCCGACAGCACCGCACTGGCTGACAGCGTGAAGACTGTCATCCCCGACTCCATCTCACAGGACAACAAGGTGGACCTCGAGTACGTACACCAGATGGGCAACGTGCTCTACTATGGCCGCACCGCCAACGCTCCTGAAGTGGGTGATGTGCGCATCACCTTCGAGAAGGTGGTTCCTGCCAAGGTGACTGTCGTTTCTCAGGTGGAAGGCAACACGTTCAAGCCCTACACCGCTTCGAACAAGAAGAAGTTCCAGACCCTGAGAATGGGCAAGAAGAGCATCGACGAAATCTTCGAAGAGGAGAACGAATCGAACAGCATGTGGACTTGGGTGCTCCGCATTGTCGGCATCCTCTTGGTCATCTCTGGCTTCAAGGGACTCTTCGGCTTCCTCGAGACTATCCTCAAGGTGGTTCCATTCTTGGCCAACATCTTTGCCTTTGGCGTGGGCATCATCTGCACCATTGTCGGACTGGTTTACTCACTCATCGTCATCGCTCTGGCATGGATTTTCTACCGTCCAGTGCTTGGCATCATCATCTTGCTCATTGCAGGCTTCCTCATCTGGGTGTTTGCCTTCAACGGCAAGAAGAAGTTGGCCGAACTGACCAACAAGGGAAAAGCAACTCCAGCAGCCGAATGAGCCAACACGTCTCACCACATCTGAGATAAAAGAAACCCCAAAAAGGTCTGGAACTCAACAGAAGAGCATCCAGACCTTTTTTCAGAAAATAGCACTATTGATACGATTCTTCAACCGTACACATTATTTATATATAGCAACATGAAGAAACTATTTCTTTCCTTATCAGTCATCGCCCTGCTCACAGCATGCGGCAACTCAGCCAACGGAAACAGCAGCGCGAACGACTCCATCGCAACAGACTCGGTGAAGACCGAAGCACCCACAGCAACGGTTGACCTCCACACCGAAGAGGCCATCAAGGAACAGGTGATTGCCTATTATGACGAACTGAACAAAGTGAATGACGGAGTGCTGAACATGACCAGCCTCGATTCTATGGCTTGCACCCAAGAACTGCTCTCGCTGATGCAACAGGTGGATGCCAAAAACCAAAAAGCCATCGAGCAAGGCAGCGATGCCTACTTCGAAGACGAGGGTTTCCGATGGTTCCAAGGTCTCGGCACACCCATCAAGGTGCAGTTCGACAACATCACCGACCCCACCCAAGACTATGTGGAGGCCTTCCTCACCCTCTCGTGGAAAGACCAGACGGGTCAGGTTCGCTTGCGCCTCAAGATGGAAGACGGACAATGGAAAATCAACGACTTCGGCGACTACGATTTTGATGGCAGCGGCTTCAGAACCGACTTAGAGAGTTTCTTAGGACTCAATGCCGACGACATCGCATCGTAAGATTGCACATAGCAGAGACAGAAACCAACAAAAGAACCTCATAGACTACTGATAACAAAAAAGTTAGGGTTACCATTCATTCGGAGATGGTAACCCTAACTTTTTTATTCAAGCGCTATTTTTTCATTGCAACGTTCATTTTTCATTGCAACGTTTATTTTTCATCGCAACACTTATGCCTCATTGCAACTCTTCCCAATGGAACACAGCACCGTTCCGGCGAGCAGGGTCTGCTCCCACATAGTCCATCGAGTAAGGGCTTCCCGTTGTGGGACTCTTGCCAATATAACGATGATTCTTCAGCGAGAAGAGCATAAAATCATGGTTGAGATAATCCTGCCAAAGGAACACTTCGGCTTCTTTTTCATCGGTCGTGAAGCGTACATCGCCAGCCAGTCCTTCGCCATACACCTTGATGTAGCGGCCATCCAGACACTGGATAGCGACCTTCCCATTGCCTTTGTCAATGATGCGGAACTGTGTGCGCTGGCTCTTGTCGCCAGCATGAGTGTCGTAGAGAAAACCGTGAGGGTCGCATACAGCAGGGCGATTCGTGGCTTTGTTGATGATGCGGAAAGTCTTGCCAAAGGGGATGTTCCCGCTGCGATCGGCCTTGGGTTCCTCCACTGTAAAGTTGTCAAACTCAGCGTAGCCACCGTTCTTTCCACCCACGTTGAAAGCGAACAAAGCGTGGCGTGAACCTTGGAACGAGATGAGTTGGTAAGAGAGCGGCATCATGCGTCCGAGAATCTGGAAAGTCTTGCCGTCTGTAGAGTAGGCATATTGGGCTTGGTCATTGTCGTAGTCGCCGATGGAGCGCAGCCAAATCTTTCCGTTGGGCAAACTAACAGACGCATCAACGGTGTCGTTGGTCAGTTGCTCAAAGCAGCGCAAAGTCAACGCGTTTCCTTTCTTCACGACACCAATCCATGAGCAAGGTACGTTGATGTTGCCCAAGCCTGCCACATCGCCATCCTTCAATCCCTTCACGTTCAGTTCCACAGTCGTGACACTATTGGGACCAATCACTCGCTGAGTGAGCGTGTTGCGCGCCCACATCAGTTGTTCGGCAGGCATCGAGTTCAGGCGTAGTTTGCCTCCCTTGAGACTCCACATCTTCTCTTCGGGATTGTGGTTCCATTGCCAGATGCGCCCCAACTGTTTTCCGTCGAAGTTATCGCTGCGGACGTATGGAGCGTGTGGCTTCGTCTGTTGCGACTCAGTCGCAACAGACACAAACCCTGGCTTGAACCACGTGCGGGGTGCCCTTCCGAGGTTTCCCTCCAATCCCACCATGGGCCAGCCGTCTTTCCATGTCATGGGCATGAGGCACACGGTGCGGCCAATGGAGTGGAAATCCATCATGAAGAGTGCCCACCACGAGCCGTCTTGATACTGAACGATACCACCCTGATGGGCATTGGTGCAGGCTGTGGCATCCTTATCGAGAGGGCCAAGGCCGAACTTCGTGCCGTCCTCGCCGATGCGGTATTTCACGCCACGTGGCACCAGCGTGAGCGATGCGGCATGGTAGCCGTATGTTTCGTCTGCCGTGATGACACGTGTCTCGTAAGGTCCCCAGATGCTCTTGGAGCGCGAGCAAAGGGTGCGGCCATTGGGCTTGTAGTCGGTCGAGATGAGGTAGTACATGCCGTCAATCTTATACATGTGGTGTCCTTCTCCCACACCGTTTCCTTCGGGAATGATGACACGCTCCGTTCCCTCGATGGGGCCGCTCATGTCAGGTTTCAGTTCTGTACACTTCACGGTGCCGTAGCCGTGAATGGCATACACCTTTCCATCATCGTCGAAGAGTACGCCGAGGTCGTAGATGTTGCCCTTCATGTTGTGGTGCGTCCATGGACCTTTGATGTCCTTGGCCGTGTAGCATTGCAGTCCCTTCCCGTTCACGTTGGAAAACACATAAAACTGTCCGTTGGCATAGCGGATGCAAGGTGCCCAAATGCCCTGACCGTAAATTTCCTGGTGATTCTTCAGTGCAAAACGGTCTTCGCCGAAATCGAAGCGGTCAAAGCAGTAGGAGACATTCTCCCAGTTCACAAGGTCTTTCGAGTGGAGAATCACAAGGCCCGGCACCGCATGCATCGTGGTGCCAGCCAGATAGTAGTCATCGCCCACCCGCAGAATGTCTGGGTCGGAGAACTCATCGTAGAACAACGGATTGGTGAACGTGCCATTGCCATTGTCGGCTGTCCACGACTGAGCATTCAGCATACCTCCCCCCAGCAGGGCGGCAAGCAGGAAAAAAAGTAATCGTTTCATTTCAGTTATACATATTTTTAGGTTAATAAATATCTGGCATTCATCAGGGTTCCAAGAATCCGTCCATAATCACCGTGGGCTTTCCCTTGCTGTCGAACGCACCCAGTTTGTAGCCGCCTGGCAGGCATTGGGGTTCCCAGTAAAAGACACCTCGGCAACGGCCATTCGTTTCGGTGCGCGCCTCTCTGATGACCCGTGCCAACTGTCGGCGTCCCTCCTCCATCACTTCAGGCTTCTGTTCGTTCACCTCATAGCCTGTCTCCACAATCATCACGTCGCAGCCATACTTCTCGCTCACGTGGCGGATGTTGGCCATGCAGGCCGTGATGATGGAGTCGGCTTGCAGTTCGGGATGCCCCTCCATTGCCCAATAGGGATAGAGCGACATGCCCACCATGTCGAACTTGCCGCCATATTTTTTCACGATGTCGAGATTCCAGTCGTAGATGCTCTGCTTGTGTCCACAGTCCAGATGAATGATGACGATGGCCTCGGGAAAGACCTTCTTCACCGCATCGTAGCCTGCACGGATGAAGCCTGCATAGTGTTCCGGCTCCGTCTTGATGTGTCCCATCGACTCGGTGATGATGGTGTGTCCGTTTTCATCCTTCACTTCCCAACCATTCTTTCCCGTCTTCACGCTCCACAGCATGCCGTTGGTCGTCTCGTTGCCCACCTGCACCCATCGAGGCTGGATGCCATTCTCCTTCAGCAGCGAAAGCACCTCCACCGTGTGGTTGGCCACATCCTCCTTCATCTGCTCATAGGTGTGTCCCCGCCATGCAGCCGGGATGGGTTGCTTGCCAGGATCGGCCCACCAGTCGCTGTAGTGGAAGTCTATCATGATGTCCATGCCTTTGGCCTTAGCCCGTTTGGCCATCTGCAGCACCTCCTCTTTACCGTTGGAGCCACCTCGCGGATTGACCCACACGCGCAGCCGGATGGCACCAATCTGATAGTCCTGCAACAGGTCCAGACACTCGCGTTCATTACCTTTCACATCGTAGAACTTCTGTCCCCGACGTTCCTGACCTGCCAGCATGCCCACATCGGCACCCTTCACAAAGTCGCCTTGAGCCGCCATCCAGAGACTCTGCATAGCCAAAAAGGCCAAAGCACAAATTTTCTTCTTCATCATAGAAAAGACATTTTAGAAAAACAAGTGCAAAGATAAGAAACCTTGCACAATCTCAAAGGAACAAAGTGGACAAATGCTTCCATTTTTTTGCCAAAAGACAGAAATTTCCTACTTTTGTAGCACGAAACGAACTGTGGGGCTTGAAAACTAACGCCAGAACATAAAAGACAACAACCATGTAGCATGAGAACAATCGACATCCACATCCCCATCCTTGTGAAAGAAGAATCGGAACTCACCTCCGAGGAACTTCATCTGCTCGACGAAGCCCGCCGAGCCACCTATCGCAGTTATGCTCCCTACTCCCACTTTTCGGTGGGTGCAGCCGTGCTGCTGGCCGACGGCACCATCGTCGGCGGCAGCAATCAGGAGAACGCCGCCTACCCCTCCGGCCTCTGTGCCGAGCGCACCGCCATGTTCTACGCCAACTCGCGCTATCCCGACCAGCCCATCCGCTCCATCTGCATCGCCGCGCGCAATGCCTACGGAGAGTTCATCCATCGTCCCATTGCCCCCTGCGGAGCCTGTCGCCAGTCGCTCCTCGAGGCCGAGCAGCGGGCAGGCCACCCCATCGGAGTGCTTCTCTACGGCACCGACGGCATCTACAGCATCCGCAGCATCAAGGACCTGCTTCCCCTGGGCTTCGACGAGAGTTTCCTCTGAAAGAGAAAAAAATCGTACCCCTCGACTACGGCATGCCGTACCCCTCGGGTACGATGAACCGTAGCCGAGGGGTACGATTACGTGCAGCCATGAAATGATTTGAAATTTTTTGGAGAGTTGCATTAAACCTTTGCAGACGAGAAAGGTCTTATGGAACAGTATTTCACGCTAAAAATCGGAAAAATCACATGGCGACACCACATAGAACAGGTGACACGACAATACTACGCAAGATAGTACACACGCTGCTGCTCTTCCTCTGGGCGGGAACGGCTGGGGCACAAACCCTGCTGAAAGGCACAGTGGTAGATAGCGAGAACGGGGAGCCACTCATCCAGAGCAGTGTGGCAGTGATGACCACAGACACGACTCGCATGGTGGCCGGTGTAGCCACGGCACTCGACGGCTCGTTCAGCATCAAGAAGGTGAAGGACGGCTCCTACCTGCTGAGGGTGTCATACATTGGCTACCGCAGTGTCTATCGCCCCATCACCGTGAAGCGGAAAGAGAACAAGGGAACACTGGCCATCGGCACGGTGCAACTCACATCGAACATCGTGGAACTGAAGCAGGCGGTGGTGACGGCTCAGATGAAAGAGGTGGAGGTGAAGGAAGACACGCTCATCTTCAATGCCGATGCCTTCAAGGTGCCAGAGGGAAGTGTGCTGGAAGAACTCATCAAGAAGTTGCCCGGCGTGACGATTGAAGACGGCATAGTGAAGGTGAACGGCAAGACCGTGAAGAAGATTCTGGTGGGCGGCAAAGAGTTTTTTGGCAACGACCAGAACATGTCGATGAAGAACCTGCCTGCCGAGATTATTGACAAGGTGAAGACCTACGACAAGCAGTCGGACTTCAGCCGCATCACGGGCATCGACGACGGCGAGGAGGAGACGGTCATCGACCTGACCATCAAGAAAGGCATGCAGCAGGGCTGGTTCGGCAACGTGGATGCTGCCTACGGAAGCCACGAGCGCTATTCGGGCCGAGTGATGGTCAACCGCTTCAAGGAGGGATTTCAGTCGAACGTGATAGGTTCGCAAAACAACACTGGCAACAACGGCAACACAATCCAAAAACAGATAGGCGGACGACTGGTCTTCGACGTGAAGAACTTTGAATTTGGCGGCAACGTCCGATACAACTACAACAAGAGCAACAACCGCTCATATAACAGTTCACAAAATTTTGTCTCCACAAACGCATCATTCAGCAATAGCCGCAACACAAACACAAACAGAAATGGCAACCTGAGCGGAGACTTCAAAGCCGAGTGGAGAATAGACTCGCTCACCACGCTGATTTTCAGTCCCCGCTTCTCCACTGGCAAATCGAAGAGCGCTTCGAACAACGAGTCAGCCACCTTCAACGACGACCCCTATCAAGGAGGAATCAAGGAACCGTTGTCGCAGATTGACGAAATCAGCAACGACATCAAAATCAACGAAAACGAGTCACAAAGTTGGAGTGATGGTTCAAACTACAGCGTAAGCGGAAACCTGACGCTGAACCGACGCCTGGGCGGCAAGCCCTGGTTTGGGCCGAGTGCCGTCTCGGGCAGCAACGGACGCAATGTGAGCCTGCGCATGAGCGGGTCGCTGAGCGAGAACAAAAACAAGAGTTTCAACTTCTCCGATGTCATTTACCACCAGCGCAACAACGCGACCGACCTGACCTTCCGCCACCGAAACAACCCGTCGGACAACAAGAACTACGGCATAGGACTGACCTATTCGGAGCCAGTGCTGCGCAACCTCTTTGCCCAACTGAACTATGGCTACAACTACTCCAAGCGGCATGCCGACGGCCAGACGTATGACTTTGCCAAAGAAGACGAAATCGGGAGGGAACTCTGGGAGAACTACGGACAGTACGGCATGCTCCCACCCAACTACTTCGAGTTTCTGAGCGACTCACTCTCACGCTACACCGACAACATCAACAAGACACACAGCCTGAACTTCTCGCTGCGCTACATCACGAAGTTGCTCAACGTGAGTGCAGGTGTCCGCTGGGAACGACAGCACCAGGAAATGGTGTATCAATACCAAGGACTCGACACCATCGCCGGACGCAGTTTCTCGCGCGTGTCCCCCACCCTCAACGCACGGCTGCGCTTCTCCCGACAACACACGCTCCGCCTCACCTACCGGGGCAACACCAACCAGCCAGACATGACGGACCTCTTCAACCTGACGGACAACAGCAACCCGCTGAACATCCGCGAGGGAAACCCCAACCTGAAACCGTCCTTCACCCACAACATCAATATCGACTACAACAACTACTTCGAGGCCACCAGACAGTCCATCTTCGGACGCTTCTCCTACAGCAGCACACACAACAGCATCAGCAACCGCACGGAATACAACGAAGTGACAGGCGGACAAACCACACGCCCCGAAAACATCAACGGCAACTGGAGCATCAACGGAAACATCGGCTTCAACACACCGCTGGGATGGGAGAAACTGACGCTGAACGCCAACACAACGGCCGCGCTCCGGCACAACGTAGGTTACATCTACCAAAATCATGAAACCTACAAAAACGACGTGAAGCACACCACGCTGGGAGAAAGCATGAGCCTCACGCTGAGACTGAACAACTTCGACATCCGCGCCAACGGAGGCATCACATGGTCCAAAACTGCAAGCGAAATGGTGGATGCCAGCAATCAGAACACCTTCAACTTCCACTACGGCCTCTCCTCCACAGGCAACTTCAACAGCGGCTTCGGCTTCTCCACCGACATCAACATGAGTTCACGACGCGGCTACTCCTCGGCCAACATGAACACCAACGAACTCATCTGGAACGCACAAGTGAGTTACCGATTCCTGAAGCGGAAGACAGCCACCGTGTCAATCCAAGCCTACGACCTGCTGCACGAACGCAGCAACATCAGCCGCACCATCTCGGCCTACTCTCGCCGAGACACCGAGACAAACAGCATCTACAGTTACGTGATGGTACACTTCATCTACCGCCTCAACCTGTTCGGCAATCGGGAGGCACGACAGAACCTGCGCGAGATGCGCAGTTTCATGAACGAACGCCCCGATGGCGAAGGCGAAGGTGAAGGCCCCAGAGGACGTGGCGGAGAAAGAGGCGGTGGCCGTGGAGGCTTCGGTGGCGGTGGTGGCCGAGGCGGAAACGGTGGCGGAGGAGGCGGTGGCCGCTTCTAAGCCATCTTTGGCACGAATTGGGTTCAGAAAGATAGGGAAAGGAAATGGAGAGGTGACGTTTTGATGAAAAAATGAGGCCCAAATCGTATTCTTCACCTTTTTTAAGATGGCGACCTGCTGTAATTGGAGAGAAATGTATAACTTTGCAACGCACAAAAAAGAGAATCGCCCTCGGCGATGGATATTAAGAAACTAATGAGCATAATTAGAATAATTTTATCCACAAATTTAATAATAAAAACAGATTAATCGGAATTTGTATGATTGCACCAAAGAAATCGATTGGATTAATCGTCCTATTGTTTATGCCTTGTTTTGCTGTTGGCCAAAACTGCGTGGACAGCACTGCATGCAAACAAGATAGCATAGACATTAGAACTGACTCGTTACGTCAGCGGAATGCCATGTACAACTGTGATACAGTTAGGAAAGACAGTTGTCGAAAGCAGCACAGACAATCTTTTGTCCGCAAAGAGCAAGAACCGACACGAGGCATAAGTCCTAATGCTGTAAGAAATCAGAAGTTCGATCCATACAAGAAGAAGTTTACCGATATGCGAATCATGGAAACCATCGGTTCGCACATAAGCAGATAAGCACATTCCCATTTATCAGACCGCTATCATATATAGCAGTTGCCTATCTCGACATCCCTTGCTGGCACCTCACGTAAGTTCGGTGCAAGAAAAGTTTTCATGACACGCCTTCGGCGGAAGATGAAAAAATAGAGGTCCGCCAGAAACCATCAGCACATCCGGTCGCGATAGTCCTCGTAAGTGTATCGGCGGAACAGTTCAAACGTGCCATCCTCGTGCAGCATCCCAATGGAAGGATGCCCAACGCCATTAAACATGTTGGTCTTCACCGTCGTGTAGTGTATCATATCCTCAAAGATGAGCCGCTCCCCTATCCGAAGGTCGTGGTCGAACTGCCACAAACCCATGAAGTCGCCCGAGAGGCAAGAGTTGCCACCTATTCGGTAGGTGTGAGGCCGCAGCCTCGCCGTCTGAAGGTCATCCTCCTCCAGCGTTTCCGCATAGCGGATGGCTGGCTTGTAGGGCATCTCCAGACAGTCTGGCATGTGGCACGTGAAACTGGCATTGATGATGGCTGTCTTCACCCCGCCGTTCTCCACCACATCCACCACCCTCGCCACCAGCGGCCCCGTCTGCCAAGCGAAAGCACTGCCCGGTTCCAGAATGACCCTCAGATGCGGATAACGACGGTGAAAATCCTGCAAGGTCTCGACAAGCAACTCCACATCATAGTCCTTGCGAGTCATCAGATGCCCACCCCCAAAGTTAATCCACTTCAACTGAGGGAACCACCCCGAGAACTTCTCCTCTATCCGCACCAAAGTACGCGCAAACACATCGCTCCCCGACTCGCAATGGCAATGGACATGAAAACCCTCCACCTCGGCAGGCAGAGAACAGGGCAAATCCTTAGCCAAGACCCCGAAACGCGACCCCACCGCACAAGGATTGTACAGTTCAGTCTCTATCTCGCTATATTCAGGATTGACCCGCAAGCCCACCGAAGCCCGCCCCCGCACCATCGGCGCGAAGCGCGCAAACTGCGAGAGCGAGTTGAACGTAACATGGCTCGAACACACCACAATCTCCTCAAACTCCTCCTCCACGTATGCCGGTGAATACGTGTGCGCCTTGCTGCCAAACTTCTCTTTGGCCAGCCGCGCCTCAAAAAGCGACGAGGCCGTCGTGCTGCCGATATACTCTCTGAAAATAGGGAAACACCTCCACAAGGCAAACGCCTTAAACGCCAAGATGATATCTACATCTGCCCGTTGTGCCACACGGCGAATCAGACTCAAGTTCTTTCGCAGCAACGACTCCTCCACCACATAACATGGCGATGGAATCTCATCCAAGTTCTTTTCCAACAAAGTCATTTGAGAATTGATCATTGATTTCCCTGCAAAGGTACGATAAAGAGAAAGAAAAAGCAAATATTTATTATATGATTTAAGTTTCGGAAGTTCCAAACACTTCATTTTCAACAACGAATAAAGCGAATAATTCTAATTTACTCAAATTTCGGATGTATTTTTAC
>DGSP01000016.1 GCA_002393555.1 Prevotellaceae bacterium UBA4359 | reverse complement strand
TGTGGACGAAGAAAAGGTTTTTATTTGTTTTCATCGGTTTTTATTTGTTTTTTCTTCGTCCGCCGAAGGCGTAATTCTTACATCGAACTCACGTTAATTTACCATGCGGCGAGAAGATGTATTTTCCTAATGCCGCAAGCGGCAACGAACGGAATCGAATGGCTACACTCAGCATTCGTTTTTATTCGTTGCACCTTTAGGTGCATTGTATAAATTCGTCATATTCGAAATATTCGTTGTTGAAAAAAAGCATCCAAACTTATATTATTTATAGTTTTGTTCGTACCAATTGATGAATGCTTGGTTGACCTGTTTCACGCCGCCTGGAGTGGGGTAGTCGCCGCTGAAGTACCAGTCGCCGGGGTGATGGGGACAGGCTCGGTGGAGTCCTTCGAGTGACTGATAGACGAGTTGCACGGGGGTGGTCATGCCGTCGGGACGGAGCAGGTCGAGCATCTTCTGTGAGATGTCTTCGGGCGTGAAGGGGGCGTAGATGGCTTTCACGTAGTTCTGCATCTGCTCGGCTGGGAGGTGGCGCTGGGTGATGCACTGGTGATAGACATCGTGGATGGTTTGCCAACTGCCTCGTTCGATGTGGAGTTCGATGGCGGCACGGAAGGCGATGAACTCGTCCATGTGCGACATGTCGATGCCGTAGTAGTCGGGATAGCGCACTTGTGGACAGGAACTGACGAGGACTATTTTCTTGGGATGGAGGCGGTCGAGGATGCGGAGGATGCTTTCGCGGAGGGTGGTGCCACGCACGATGGAGTCGTCGATGATGACGAGGTTGTCTTCATGTGCCTTCAGGGAGCCGTATGTGATGTCATAGACATGTGCGGCAAGGTCGTTGCGCTGGTCGCTTTCGGTGATGAAGGTGCGCAGTTTGATGTCCTTGATGGCGACTTTCTCGCTGCGGATGTAGTTGTGGAGGATGCCGCGAATCTCTTCTTTCGTGGGCTGGTGTGTCTGCATCAGTTGGAAGAGTTGCTCGGCTTTCTGTTCGTTCAGTTGTTTCTTGAAGCCGTCGAGCAATCCGTAGAATGCCACTTCGGCGGTGTTGGGGATGTAACTGAACACGGTGTGTTCCAGGTCGCCTCCGATGGCGGCATTGACACTTTCGGCCAGTTGTTCGCCGAGGGCTTTTCGCTCACGGTAGATGTCGCGGTCGGAGCCTCGACTGAAATAGATGCGTTCGAAGGAGCATGCGTGGTTGCCACGGGGAGAGAGAATCTGCGTGAGGGCGACGGTGCCATTCTTGTGGACGGTCAGTGCCTCGCCTGCCTGCAGTTCGTGGATGTTGTCAGCCTCCACCGCAAAAGTAGTTTGGATGACAGGACGCTCGGAGGCAACCACCAGCACCTCTTCGTCTTGATACCAGAAGGCGGGACGGATGCCCCACGGATCACGCATGGCAAACATCTCGCCGCTGCCCGTGAATCCGCACAGCACATAGCCGCCATCGAACATGGGGGTGGAGGTGCGGAGTACGTTGGCGATGTCGATGTGGTCTTCGATGTAGTGGGTGATGTGGGTGCCTTCCAACCCCTTCTGACGTGCCATCTCGTAGATGCGTTCGCTCTCGCGGTCGAGTCGGTGACCCATCAGTTCGAGCATGATGTAGGTGTCGTTGTAGATGCGCGGATGCTGTCCTTTGGCGGTGATGTGGTTGAACACCTCATCTACATTGGTGAGATTGAAGTTGCCACAAAGGCACAGGTTCTTGGCTCTCCAGTTGTTGCGGCGCATGAAGGGATGCACATGAGCCAGGCCGCTCTTGCCTGTGGTGGAATAGCGGAGGTGTCCCATGAGGATTTGGGCCCCCTCCCAACCTCCCCCAAGAGGGGAGGAGTTGCCTATTGCCTTGAATATTTCGGTGATGGCACCGCTGCCGAGAGCACGTTCGCGCAGCATATATTCCTCTCCCGGTTGTGCGCTGAGGTTGGTGCAAGCAATGCCCGCTCCTTCCTGCCCCCGATTGTGCTGCTTCTCCATGAGAAGATAGAGTTTGTTGAGTCCGTAGGTGGAGGTGCCATATTTCTCTTTGTAGTAACTGATGGGCTTGAGCAGGCGAATCATCGCCACGCCACATTCATGTTTGAGAGGTTCCATGTAATGTTTTAGTTAGAAGTTAGGAGTTAGAAGTTAGGAGTTAGGAGTTTTTTAGTTAGGAGTTAGGAGTTTTTGAGTTAGAAGTTAGGAGTTTTTTTAGTTAGGGGTTGGCTATTCAGTTGGTTTCTCATTGGGAGCAAGCCGCATGGCAACTCCTAACTCCTAACTTCTAACTCCTAACTAAAAAAACTCCTAACTAAACCATCTTCTTGATTCTTTCCATTGCTGCAAGGCTGTTTTCCCATGTGCCGAAAGCGGTGATGCGGATGTAGCCTTCGCCATGTTGTCCAAATCCTTCGCCAGGGGTGACGACCACGTTGGCATCGGTGAGCAGTCGGTGGAAGAAGCCCCAAGAGTCTTCGCCATCGGGGGTGGAAACCCAGATGTAGGGGGAGTGTTCGCCGCCATAGACAGTGAGTCCGAGGAAGGCGAGGCTTTCGCGGATGAGTTGGGCATTCTTCATGTAGTGCTGAATGGTGGCACGCACCTGTTGCTGACCTTCTGGCGTATAGATGGCTTCGGCTCCGCGTTGAGAAATGTAGGAGGCACCGTTGAACTTGCTGCATTGGCGACGGTTCCAGAGGGCATTGAGCGGAGTGCCGTCAGCACCTTTCAGTTCTTTCGGGATGACCGTGTAGCCACACCGAATGCCCGTAAATCCTGCTGTTTTGGAGAAACTGCGGAACTCGATGGCACATTCCTTCGCGCCTTCTATCTCGTAGATGGAGTGGGGCAGCGAGTCGTCTTGGATGAAGGCTTCGTAGGCAGAATCATAAAGAATGAGTGCCTTCTCCCGGAGGGCATAATTGACCCACTCTGCCAGTTGCTCTTTCGTGATGACAGCCCCCGTGGGGTTGTTGGGGTAGCAGAGATAGATGATGTCGAGATGCTCCGATGGAATATCGCCCGTAAAGCCGTTCCCCACATGGCAGGGGATGTACTTGAGGGTGCGTCCTGCCATGATGTTCGTATCGACATAAACAGGATAGACGGGGTCGGTGATGCCCACGATGTTGTCGGTCGAGAGAATGTCGCCGATGTTGCCCGTGTCGCTCTTGGCACCATCGCTGATGAACACCTCTTCGCGGTCGAGTTGAATGCCCCGAGGAAGGAAATCATGCTGGATGATGGTGTCGATGAGGAAGTCGTAGCCATGTTCGGGACCATAACCTCGAAAAGTTCTTCCGTCGGCACATTCATCCACGGCTCGATGCATGGCTTGGATGGCAGCATCGGGCAGAGGACGGGTGACATCGCCGATGCCGAGACGGATGATGTCGGCATCGGGATGTTCGGCCTTATAAGTGTTCACTTGCTGTGCTATCTCGGCGAAAAGATAGCGGTGAGAAAGTTTTGCGTAGTTTGTGTTTGTGCGTATCATGAAATCATTTACAATTGATGGCTTACAATTTTTTGAGGTAGGCATCCACGTCTTCGGCTGTCTTCTTGCCCGAAGCGATGGCTCTCACCACGAGGCTTGCACCGCTGGCGGCATCGCCACAGATGAATACGTTCTCTGGATACTGTGGATGTTCGGGCTTGAGGAATCCCATGGCGAGAAGGACAAGGTCTGCCTTGATGACTTCTGGCTCTCCTGCTTCCACCATGATGGGTCTGCCACCTTCAGGATTAGGCTTCCAGTCGATAGGTTGAACACGCACACCCGTCACGTGCCCCTCTTCGCCGATGAACTCCAACGTGTTGATGTTCCAACGGCGAGTACAACCCTCCTCATGCGAAGAAGTCGTCTTGAGAATGACTGGCCAGTTAGGCCAAGGAGTGTTCGGGTTGTGACCCACAGGAGGCTTCGGCATGATCTCTATCTGGGTCACACTCTTGCACCCCTGCCGATGAGCCGTGCCGATGCAGTCGCTTCCAGTGTCACCACCGCCGATGACGAGCACATCCTTCCCCTTGGCGGTGATGCGTTCTTCCTTCGAAAACTCCATGCCAGCCAGCACCCGATTCTGCTGACTGAGCAGTTCGAGGGCAAGATGGATGCCCTTCAGTTCACGCCCCGGTGCCTTCAAATCGCGGGCAGTTGGAGTGCCAGTGGCGATGACGATGGCATCATAAGATTCCCTAAGATTCCCCAGATTTTCCAAGTCAACGGCTTCACCGTATCGGAAGACAACGCCTTCTGCCTCCATCACCTTGATTCTCCTGTCTATTATCTTCTTGTTCAGTTTGAAGTTAGGGATGCCATATCGCAGCAAGCCGCCAGCCGCTTCGTTTTTCTCAAAAACCGCCACTTCATAACCCATATAGTTGAGGTGGGTGGCAGCGGAAAGTCCTGCAGGACCGCTACCAATGACTGCCACCCTCTTGCCGTTGCGTTCGGGGTGCTCAGTGGTCACATATCCTTCGAGAAAAGCCCTTTCGGCAATGGCGCACTCATTCTCGCGGTTCGTCACCGCCTCGCCAGTCGTGTGATAGAGCACACAAGCCTTCTCACACAAGGCAGGGCAGATGCGACCTGTAAATTCGGGGAAAGGATTCGTCTTTTTCAATATCTTGTAAGCCGTCTCCCAATCGCCACGATAGAGGGCGTCGTTCCATTCAGGGTCTTTGTTGCCCAACGGGCACGCCCAATGGCAAAAAGGCACACCGCAATCCATGCAGCGGCTCGCTTGCTCTTGTCGGTCTTTAGAGTTCAGTGTCTGTTCCACCTCACCAAAATCATGAATACGGTCGTTGATGGGGCGATAGCCAGCCTCCTTGCGAGGCACGGTCAGAAATGCTTTTGGATTTCCCATTTTATGTACAATTTGACAATTTACCATTTACCATTTATTTGATGATTCAACAATTTGACAATTTACAGTGATTTATAAATTTCCTTCAATGACTATATGGATTGTACATTGTAAATTGTCAAATTGTAAATATCAATAGTCACGCTGCATGTCGGCAATCTTCTGTTGCAGTTTTGCCATCTGCTCTTCTTGCAGCACACGCTTATATTCGATGGGCACCACCTGAATGAAGTCTTCCACATAGCGGTTCCAGTCGTCAAGCATTCGTCCCGCAAGGGCACTGCCTGTGTGCAGATAGTGCTGACGGATGAGTTCCTGGAGTTCCTTGCGGTGAGAGGCTTCCTCCACCAGTCCCAGTTCCACCATGTCCATGTTGCAGAAGTAGTCGAAAGTATGGTCACGGTCATACACGTATGCCACGCCGCCACTCATACCAGCAGCGAAGTTTCTGCCCGTCTTGCCGAGCACCACCACACGTCCGCCAGTCATGTACTCGCAGCAGTGGTCGCCTGCACCTTCCACAACAGCGATGGCACCACTATTGCGCACGGCAAAGCGTTCACCCACACGACCGTTCACGTAGAGTTCTCCACTGGTGGCACCATACAACCCCGTGTTGCCGGCGATGATGTTGTCCTCTGCTACAAAGTCTGTACTCCGTCGTGCTGGAGGCAGGATGCTGATGCGACCGCCACTAAGTCCCTTGCCGAAGTAGTCGTTGGTTTCGCCTTCCAGACGAATGTCGAGCCCCTTCACGGCAAAGGCTCCAAACGACTGACCTGCCGAACCCTTGAACTTCAGACGGATGGTGCCGTCGGGCAAGCCCGCTTCTCCATATTTCTTCGCAATCACGCCAGAGAGCATTGTGCATGCGGCTCTGTCAGTGTTCTTGATGGTGTAGTCGAGACTCACCTCCTCCTGATTCTCGATGGCATTCTGAGCCGCCTTGATGATTTCCTCATCTTTCACGCCGTTCACCTTCGTGAACTCGCCACGATCCCAGTAGAGAGGCTTGTCGGTGTCGGGACGATGGAGCAGACGGGCAAAGTCGATGGTTTTCTGCTTGTCGGTGGCATGCTCCGTATGCACCTCGATGAGGTCAGTGCGACCGATAATCTCCTTGAGGCTCTTCACTCCGATTTCTGCAAGATACTCACGCACCTGTTCTGCCAGGAACGTGAAGAAATTGACCACATAGTCGGCTCTGCCCATGAAACGCTTGCGAAGTGTCTCGTCTTGTGTAGCCACACCGACAGGGCAGGTGTTGGTGTTGCACTTGCGCATCATCACACATCCCAGCACGATGAGCGGCAATGTGCCGAAACTGAACTCATCAGCACCCAACATTGCCATGATGACCACATCCTTAGCGGTTTTCAGTTGTCCATCGGTTTGCAACCGCACTTGGTTACGGAGTCCATTCATCACCAATGTCTGCTGCGTCTCTGCCAAGCCAATCTCAGGACTGATGCCCGCAAAGCGCATGGACGAGGCAGGGCTGGCACCGGTTCCACCTTCAGCACCGCTAATCACGATGAGGTCAGCCTTTGCTTTCGCCACACCAGCGGCAATGGTGCCCACACCGCTCTCTGCCACTAATTTCACGCTGACGGCAGCCGTTGGGTTGATATTCTTCAGGTCGAAAATGAGTTGTGCGAGGTCTTCAATCGAGTAGATGTCATGGTGAGGTGGGGGAGAGATGAGCGAAATGCCAGGAATGGCGTTGCGTGTCTTCGCAATAATCTTGTTCACCTTGAAACCTGGCAACTGACCGCCTTCACCGGGCTTTGCCCCTTGTGCCACCTTAATCTGAATTTCCTCTGCATTCACCAAGTATTCAGCCGTCACGCCGAAACGTCCGGAGGCAATCTGCTTGGTCTTCGACGACAACGACACCCCATCCACCTCCGTATGATAGCGTTCGTTGTCCTCACCACCTTCACCCGTGTTGCTTCGCGCACCGAGACGGTTCATGGCAAGAGCCAGTGCCTCATGAGCCTCGATGCTCAAGGCTCCAAAACTCATGGCGCCCGTCACAAAGTGCTTCACGATGCTCTCCACAGGCTCCACCTCATCGATAGGAGTGGGGTTGGCGGCTTTCTTCCATCCGAAGAAGTCGCGCAGGAAGATTGCCTTTTCCTTCTCATCCACCATCCGTTCCCACTCCTGAAACTTCTTGTAACTGCCCAGTCGTGTGGCTATCTGAAGGTTTGCGATAGTCTCAGGGTTCCATGCGTGGGCAATACCATCCTTCCGCCATGCAAACTGCCCATTGTTGGGCAAGAACTCATTGATTTCGACTGGCTTGAAGGCTTCATCGTGCAGACGGATGGCATCTCTTGCAATATCCCTCACACCGATGCCTCCGATGGTGCTCACCTCTGTGCCGAAATACCGCCTCAGCAAATCTTCGCTCAGACCCACACTCTCGAAAATCTTCGCTCCACGATAAGAGCGGATGGTTGAGATGCCCATCTTACTCATGATTTTCTTCAGGCCCTTATCTACCGCCTTGATATAGTTGCTCTCAGCCGTGGCATATTCCTCCTGAATCTTATGCTTCTTCACCAAGTCGTCCAGCACCGCAAAAGTCATGTAGGGGCAGATGGCACTCGCACCATAGCCCAGCAGCAGTGCCGCATGCATCACCTCACGAATCTCGCCGCTCTCCACGATGAGGGCGGTCTGCACTCGTTTCTGCACCGAGATGAGGTAATGATGCACCGCACTCACAGCCAACAGCGATGGAATGGCAGCACGCTTTTCGTCGATGTCGCGGTCTGACAAGATGATATAATTCACTCCCTCATCCACCGATGCTTCAGCCTCATGACACAAGTCTTCGATGGCTTGACGCAATCCGCTGGCACCCTTCTCGATGTCGAACAGCATGGTGAGTTTCTTCGTCTTGAACCCCTTGTAACGGATGTTGCAGAGAATGTCCAGTTGTGTGTTGGTCAATACAGGCTGAGGCAGCCGCACCATCTTGCAGTTCGACGCGTCGGGCGTGAGTATGTTCGTGCCTACCGCACCGATATACTCCGTCAGACTCATCACCAACTCCTCGCGTATCGGGTCAATGGCAGGATTGGTCACCTGTGCAAACTGCTGACGAAAATAGTTGAAGAAAATCTGCGGACGGTCGCTGATGACAGCCAATGGTGTGTCGTTGCCCATCGCAGCCACAGGCTCTTGCCCTGCCGTAGCCATAGGCACCACAGTCTTGTCGATATCCTCCTGTCCGAAGCCGAAATTGAGCAGTTTCCTCTCATAGTTCTCCACCGAGTTCTCCACATGCCGACCGCTCTTCAGTTTTTCCAACTGAATGCGGTTGGTCGAGAGCCACTCGCGATATGGATGTTCCTTTGCCAGTTTCTCCTTGATTTCACCATCGTAGTAGATGCGCCCTTCCTGCGTGTCGATGAGCAGAATCTTTCCTGGCTGCAAACGTCCCTTGCTCACCACATCGCCTGGCTCAAAGTCCATCACACCCACTTCGCTTGCCACCACCATCATGCCGCTCTTCGTAATGGTGTAGCGGCTGGGGCGCAAGCCGTTCCTGTCCAGCATACCGCCAGCATAGCGACCGTCGGAAAAGAGTAGGGCGGCAGGACCATCCCACGGCTCCATCAGGATGGAATGATATTCGTAGAACGCCTTCAGATCCTCGCTGATGGGATTCTTGTCGTTGAAACTCTCCGGCACCAAAATTGCCATCGCTTGCGGCAACGAGAGCCCGCTCATGGTGAGGAACTCAAACACATTGTCAAGGCTCGCCGAGTCGCTCATGCCCTCCTGCACAATGGGGCGCAAGTCCTTGATGTCGCCTAAAGCCTCGCTGCTCAACACACTCTCACGTGCCTTCATCCAGCCTCGGTTGCCACGAATCGTGTTGATTTCGCCGTTGTGAGCCAACAGACGGAACGGTTGTGCCAACTTCCACTTCGGAAAGGTGTTGGTGCTGAAACGCGAATGCACCAACGCCAATCCGCTGGTGAAGTAAGGGCTTGAGAGGTCGGGGAAATAACGTCTCAACTGACCGCTCGTCAGCATGCCCTTATAAATAATGTTCTTGCTCGACAGCGAGCAGATGTAGAAATCCTCATCGTCGATGCGGTTCTCAATCCTTTTGCGTACCTTATATAATATGCGCTCAAACACCTCCACTTGCTCCTCGCTCACACCCGTCACGATGAGTTGCTTGATGTCGGGTTCCACCTCGCGGGCACCCGCACCCAGCACCTCGCTGTTCACAGGAACACTTCTTAAATGCGTCAGATTCAGTCCTTCACGCTCAATCTCTTCAATCATGACTGAAAGAATCTCCTGCTGTCGCTTTTCGTCTTTGGGAAGAAAGACGATGCCCGTCCCGTACCGTCCCTTTTCGGGTACAGGGATGCCCTGCAGCAGAATAAACTCATGCGGAATCTGCACCAAGATGCCAGCCCCGTCGCCCGTCTTGTCGCGCGTTTCGGCTCCTCGGTGCTCCATATTTTCCAGCACCTTCAGGGCGTTATCGACGAGTTCGTGGCTCTTGCCTCCGTGAATGTTCACCACCATGCCGACGCCACAAGCGTCGTGCTCGTAGTCGGCACTGTACAAACCATCATACCTGTTCTTTGCCATAATAATCGTGTTATATAAAGTGTTTAGTTGTTCGTGTTTGTGATTTCGGCGGCAAAGGTAAGAATAATATTTCTTTTTAACGCAATAATTTTGAAAATAATTTCAATTTGAAATGAAAATATATAAAATCAAAGAAAAAGTCAACCGAAATAAACGTATGTGCTTTCAAAAGGATATTCCATAAAGCAGCCTTTTCCCCTTGTCCTATTCCATACTTCTTCAGTTCCTTCATAACGTGAGTTCGGTATAAGAAAATTAGGAAGCCAAATGCTTTCTTCTTATACCGAACTCACATAAATATTGGTACGATTGACCATCCGTTTTCATCTTTCAACTTGACTTTGAGTGATCAATCGCCATTGAATTCCAAAGTTTGACGCTTGTAATTCAATATAATAGTGTGCCCTCCGAATGAATAGGCATTCAGATACCCGTCGTCATGTTGGCTGTCAAAGAAATCATGTGTAAATTCGTACTTGCCGATTTTGAAATGAACGTTTCTGGTCAGTTCGGCATCCTCCATCTGTAATCTGTGCGCCTCATTTGCACTTTCCTTTCTGACGGTTTCCGTAGGTCCGGCATTAAAGCCCTTCGGCAACTTGCAATATCTTGATCCTGTGTCAAATTATCTTATACAATGAAGTCTCTTCTTTTCGCCGCAAGCGGCTTGTTTTTTAGACAATAATTTCCAATAATTACCGATAATTATTATTGGAACCAATTATTGGTAATTATTGGAAATTATTGTCCGAGAAAAATGCGGCTTGCCGCATCCTGTAAACTATTTTTGTTCACCCACTTAACATCTGTCCAATGCCACAAATACATGGGTACAGTTGTCCCCCTTGTCTATCACCCATATTCTCCTTCTCCCATCAGTAGTACTTCTGTTTGTCCTGCTTTGAAAGTACTGGAGTACTGGTACGGAAGTACTGAAGTACTGACTAAGGAGTATTAGAGTACTGCTGAAGAAGTACTGAAGTGCTGGCGAAGGAGTGCTGAAGTACTGACGAAGGAGTGCTGAGGTACTGACGAAGGAGTGCTGAGGTGCTGACGAACAGGCACTCTGGTGGTGCAGAAACGAAACTAACTCACAAAATCCTTCTCTGTTCCAATATTTTTGTTTACCTTTGCAGTCAAAACTGTGTAAGAGGAATTTCATTCAACTTGGCGTATAAAAAACATGGTGAAAAAGAACATCCGAGTTGATACTTTAACCTTATGTTTGGAATATGAAGACTAAATTTGATATGAAGACTAAAAGTGTGATTCTTTCGGTGATGGCATGGGCGGTTTCTGTGCTCATGGTGACGGCTGGGGCATGCACCAACATCATTGTGGGCAAGGGCGCCAGTGCCGACGGCAGTGTGATGGTGACCTATAGTGCCGACTCCTACGGCATGTATGGCAACATCTACCATCATGTGGGCGGTGTGCATGCCAAGGGCGAGATGCGCAAGGTGTATGACTGGGACACAAACAAGTTTTTGGGTGAGATTCCGCAGGCGGAACGTACCTACACGGTGGTGGGGCAGATGAATGAGAACCAGGTGAGCATTGCCGAGACCACGTTTGGCGGTCGGAGCGAACTCTGGAAGACGGAGGGACTCATCGACTATGGCTCTTTGATTTACATTGCTTTGGAACGTGCCACTTCTGCACGGAATGCTATCGACATCATGACTTCGCTGGTGGCTCAGTATGGCTACTGCTCGGAGGGGGAGAGTTTCTCCGTCTGCGACAAGGAGGAGGCGTGGATTCTGGAGATGATAGGCAAGGGTGCTGGCGAGAAGGGTGCCGTGTGGGTGGCTGTGCGCATTCCCGACGACTGTGTGTCGGCCCATGCCAACCAGAGCCGCATCACCCGGCTGAGCCAGTATGGCAAGAATCAGTTGCTGTGCTCGAAGGATGTTATCGACTTTGCACGGAAGAAGGGGTACTTCAAGGGCAAGGACAGCGAGTTCTCTTTTCGCGAGGCCTATGCTCCGAATGATTTCGGTGCCGTTCGGTTTTGCGAAACCCGCGTGTGGAGCATCTTCAACCATTTCTGTCCGGGCATGGACCAGTATGTGGAATATGCTAAAGGCAATGACCTGAAGGGCGAAATGCCGCTCTACATGAAGCCCGGCAAGAAGGTGAAACTGAGCGATGTGATGAACGCCATGCGCGACCACTACGAGAATACCCCCTTCGACATTCAGAACGAGGTGGGTGCAGGTGCCTACAACATGCCCTATCGGCCCACACCGCTGGAGTGGGAGAGCGAGGGCCAGAAATACTTCAACGAACGCCCCGTATCGACCCAGCAGACGGCTTTCTGTTTTGTCGGTCAAATGCGCTCGCAATATCCCGACCCCATTGGCGGCATTGCATGGGTGACCAACGACGACCCCAACATGGCTCCCTTCGTGCCGCTCAACTGCTGCATCACGGAGATGCCCAAGTGCTTCCGCCGCATCGAGGGTGAGCAGGACGATGTACACTTCTCGTGGGAGAGTGCCTTCTGGGTGCAGAACGCTGTGAGCAACATGGTCTATCCCTACTACGAGAAGATGTTTCCTGATGTGCTGAAGCAGCGCAAGGAGATGGAGGAGGGTATTGACGACATGCACTTGGAGGACTATCCGCTCCAACTGCTCAAGGAGCAGGGTAGGGAGGCAATGGTCAAATACATGAACGAGGCATCGCTCATCCGTTCCAACATGATGCTGGCGCGGTGGCAACATCTCTTTGAATATCTGATGGTGAAGCACCTCGACATGGCCACCAAGAAGGTGGAAGCAGATGACCCCCTGCTCAATCGCTTCAAGAAGACGGAACACGGCATTGCCGAGCCGCCCCAGCGCCCGGGTTATCCTGAGTCCATGCGCAAGCGGATTGTGAAGGAGGCCGACGGGAGGTACTTGATGAGGTGAAAAATGTAACACTTGTAACAGTGGGTGTGTTACGCTTGCTGCACAAGGCCATGCACAAAGGACGGACATTCAACTAACTCACTAATAGAAACCTATATGAAAAGAATCTTGATTCCCCTGTTTGCCTGGTGGCTCGGTGTCGCCGTTGCATCTGCCCAATACATTGAGCAGCACACCGGGCAGGTGGCTCAGAATGTGCCGCTAAGCGAGTTCGCGACCCATCAGAAGGCACTCTTCAACTTCGACTGGAAATTTCAGTTGGGCAACCCCGAGGGTGCCGAACGTGCTGACTATGACGACAGCGGGTGGCGGCGGCTCGACTTGCCTCACGACTATCAGTTTGAGCAGCCGTGGGACGAGAAGGAGGACAAGGGACGCGGCTTCAAGCGCATGTGTGAAGGTTGGTATCGCAAGACGTTCACCCTGCCCGAAGAACTGAAGGGCCGTCGCATCGTGTTCGACTTTGAGGGGGTGATGTATGTGAGCGATGTCTTTGTGAACGGCAAGAAAGTGGCCAGCAACGAATATGGCTACACGGGCTTCGAGGCCGACATCACCAAGGCTGTCCGCTTCGACGGCGAGAATGTGGTGGCTGTCTATTCCAGCACAGGCCCCAAGAACGGCAGCCGCTGGTACACGGGTGGAGGCATCTTCCGCAACGTATGGCTCCGTGCATCGAATCCTACACGCATAGCCCGGCATGGCCTCTATGTGACCACCGAGGGGGAGAACGTGAACGTGCAGGTGCAAGTGGTTGGCTGGCAACGGCATGACATCAATATATGTACGCGTGTGAAAGATGCTGTAGGCAGGGTGGTGGCGCAGGCCGAGAAGGGCATGCCCGACCACACCACACAGAACAACACCGAGGTGCAACTGCCCCAGATGACCGTGCAGAACCCGCAACTGTGGGACTTGGCTCAGCCCAATCTCTACACCGTCGAAGCACTCCTCGTGGAGAATGGTGTGGTGATTGATTCTGTAGCCGACCAGTTTGGTTTCCGCACCATCGAATACGGCCCCGACTTCGGCTTCAAACTCAATGGCAAGAAGGTGTTCCTCACAGGCATCGCCAACCACCACGACCTCGGAGCCGTAGGCGTGGCTGCCTTCCCTTCGGCTGTGGAACGGCAGTTGCGGCAACTCAAGGCATTTGGCTACAATGCCATCCGCTGTTCCCACAATCCCTACTCGGAGAACTTCTACCGCATCTGCGACCGAGTGGGCTTGCTGGTGGTGGATGAACTCATCGACAAGTGGTCGGACAAAGACTACTGGGGCGGCCGAAAGCCCTTCATGTCCATCTGGCCCGACCTGCTCACCGAGATGATAAAGGGACACCGCAACCACCCCTCTGTGGTGCTTTGGAGCCTGGGCAACGAACTCCAGACGCGCTCTGACTGGAGCGGTTATCAGACCAACGACTGGGGCATCACGACTTACCGCATCTTCGACCAACTGGTGAAACGATACGACAAGACCCGTCCCACCACCGTGGCCATGTTCCCGGCTCGTGCAGGTGCACAACGCAACACCCCCGACTTCAAGACCTACCTCGTGCCGCCAGAACTCTCATGCGTGACCGAAGTGGCTTCGTTCAACTATCAGTGGGATGCCTACCACGGCTACTACGACCACAAGCCAGACCTCATCCTCTTCCAGAGCGAGGCGGTGACCAACCAACTGCAGCAACCCTTCTACGGCATGGACCAGCAGCGTGGCGTGGGCCTCTGCTGGTGGGGAGCCATCGAGTACTGGGGCGAGTCGAACGGATGGCCTAAGAAAGGATGGAACTACGCTTTCTTCAGCCACACGCTGCAGCCCTATCCGCAAGCCTACCTCATCAAGTCGTGCATACAGCCCCAGGAACCCGTGGTGCGCATCGGTGTGGTGGATGGCAAAGGCGAGAGCCTCGAATGGAACGACATCAAGGTGGGACAGCAGAAGATTAACCAGAACTGGAACCATAAGGAAGGCTCACACCCCAATGTGTTCACCTACACCAATGCCGATGAGGTGGAACTCATCTACAACGGTCGTTCGCTCGGCACTCGGCAGAACGACCGCTCCGACCTGGCCAAGCGCAACATCATCCTCTGGAGCGGCATCGACTACGGCCAGGGAGGCAAACTCACAGCCATCGCCCGAACGGGGGGCAAGGAAGTGGCTCGCAATGAGATAGAAACAAGTGGCAAGGCTGTGGCTCTGAAAGTGGTGGAGGAAGAGACAGCAGGGTGGATTGCCGACGGCATGACGCTCAAATACCTCAACATTTATGCGGTGGATGCAAAGGGGAGGGTGGTGCCCAATGCCACCGACGAAGTGACTGTCAGCATTGATGGTGCTGCCACCTTCATTGCCCTCGACAATGGCGACCACTACACCTCCGACCTCTTCTACGACGTGAAAACCAAGAAGATGCAGACGGGCTACATGCAGTGCATCCTCCGCTCCATGCGTAAGGCTGGCAAGATGACCCTCACCGTCTCATCGCCCACGCTGAAGGGTGCGAAACTCACCCTTAAGACTCAATGACACATCATGAAAGGACCTGTTTTGACACTTCTGCTGCTATTTGTCTTTACCCTTCTCAGTGTAGCACAGGACATGAAGAGGCGTGTCTATTACGGCGAAGACATCATGAATCAAGGCACGGAAAAGTCGGACGTTGATGCCAACGTCCGACTTGAGTTTGTCAGCGATACAGAGGTCAGGCTGACACCGACCATCAAGGCGAAACCGAATGCTAACTTCATGCTGAAGTTCGGACTCAAGATGGCACAAAAGAAGATGGCGAAAGCGATTGCAGAAAAACCGCTCCTGAAATACACTCAGAAAGGGAATGTCATCACCGTCATTGGTGGTGGACATCGTGGCAAAGGCGATGCGGTCTATATCATTCAGGATGATGGAAAATCACTCCGTTGCAACGATGGCAAGAAGGAATACACCTTGCAGCGTGTGAAATGATGCTCAACAAATTCATCGCCCTCCTCACTTGATTCCCCCAAACTCCTATTCGTAACGCATTCTTTCTGTCTTATCCGAATAGTTCTGAATGGCTGCCAAGTCTCACCAATTCTATGATGTCACGTTCTTCATCAATCCATATAAGGAGGAAGTCACTACCGATGTGACATTCCAAGCATCCCTTGTAATTGCCATATAAAGGGTGGGGATAATACTCTGGCGGGATGGGCTGCTCATTCTGTAACATTTCCAAGATTTTCGCTAATGCTTTCATTTTCTTTGGGTTGTTGCACTAGCGCTTCAAATCTTTTCGGTATTGGGTGGTAGGTTGCAGACGTCTCATTCTTCGTTTAGAATATCGTTGAACATTTCTTCTGTACTGCTATAGACCTTATTGGGGTTGCGATTAGACATGGCTTCTTCAATAGCGGCTTTTGTCACAGCATTGGGTTCATGATAAACGACATCCAATAATACACTCTCCACATAGTTGTTGAGTGAACGATTGGTTCGTCTTGCATTTCGTTGCAATCCTTCCAAAAGGTCTGAACGCAAACGGAAAGACTTTGTTTTTCTGACGATTGTTGCTTCCATGCTTGTATTATTTTTATTGTATTCTTGTTGCTTTTCGGTTGCAAAGATACTACATTTTTCACAATCTTTCCATTTCCCTCCTAAAAAAGTGAGGGGTTGGGCAGTTCATTCTTCGTACTTTTGCTACTCCCTTCATTGTATTTACCTTCTGCCCTTTATCGTAATTACGGTGACGGGTGTGGCGTAATTACGATAAAGGGTGCAGCATTTTGGGGATGATTGGTCGGGTAATGGGCCATTGTTGCCAGTTCTTGGTATGATTTTAATGCAAAAGAAGAAAAAGTTGGAAATTCTTTTTCGTTCCAAGAAAGATTGTGTATCTTTGCAAAAAGAATAATTATTCAACAACAAAACTGATATTATGGACAACGAACTGATTAAACAGTGTACGGCTGAGGCACAGAAGTGGCTCTCGCCGGCTTTCGATGCCGAGACTCAGGCAGAAGTGAAGGCTATGCTCGATGCAGAAGACAAGACGGCTCTCATCGATGCGTTCTATCAGAATCTGGAATTTGGTACGGGCGGTCTGCGCGGCATCATGGGTGCAGGTACGAACCGCATGAACAAGTACATCGTGGGCATGGCCACTCAGGGCTTTGCCAACTACATCCTCAAGGCTTTCCCTGGCAAGAAGGACCTCAGTGTGGTGGTGGGACATGACTGCCGCAACAACTCGCGCCTCTTTGCCGAGACCGTGGCCGACATCTTCTCAGCCAACGGCATCAAGGCTTATCTCTTCGAGAGCCTGCGCCCCACGCCTGAAATTTCTTTCGCCATCCGTCAGTTGGGGGCTCAGGCAGGTGTGAACATCACCGCCAGCCACAACCCACGTGAGTACAACGGCTACAAGGCATACTGGGACGATGGTGCTCAGGTGCTGGCACCACACGACACGGGCATCATCGACGAGGTGAACAAGGTGACGATTGACCAAGTGAAGTTCACGCCCAACAATGACCTCATCCAGATTATCGGCGGTGAGATGGACATCGACTATCTGAACGCTGTGCATGAGGCACTGGTGGACCAAGAGGTGATTAACCGTCAGAAAGACCTCTGCATCGTCTATTCTCCACTGCACGGAACGGGTCGTGTGATTATCCCTGCTGCCTTGCGCACTTGGGGCTTCCAGAACATCAACGTGGTGAAGGAGCAGATGGTCATCGACGGCAATTTCCCAACCGTGGTTTCTCCTAACCCTGAAAACTCTGAGGCCATGACGCTGGGCATGAAGTTGGGCGACAAACTCAACGCCGACCTTGTGCTGGCTTCCGACCCCGATGCAGACCGTCTGGCTGTCGTTTGCCGCGACCCGAAGGGCGAGTGGTGCATCCTCAACGGTAACCAGACCGCTCTGATGCTCTCCTATTATATTATAGAGAATAAGAAGAAACTCGGTCAACTGAAGGGCAACGAGTTCATGGTGAAGACCATTGTGACAACGGAGACCATCGCCGAGATTGCCAAGCGCAACAACGTAGAGATTCGTGATGTCTATACTGGCTTCAAGTGGATTGCCCGCGAAATCAAACTCTCCGAGGGCGTGAAGAAGTATATTGGTGGTGGTGAGGAATCGTTCGGCTACCTGCCATTTGACAAGGTGCGCGACAAGGACAGCCCTGCCTCCATCTGTCTGCTCTGCGAGATTGCTGCATGGGCCAAGGACAACGGCATGACGCTCTACGACCTGCTGATGAAGATTTACCTTGACTATGGCTTTGCTTATCAGAACGCCATCAGCGTAACCAAGCCAGGCAAGAGTGGTGCCGACGAAATCAAGCAGATGATGGAGGACTTCCGCAAGAATCCTCCCACATCACTCGGTGGCAGCCCTGTGGTGTGCGTGAAGGACTACAAGACCCTGAAGCAGGTGTGCGACGGCAAGGAGTCGGCTCTCGACATGCCAGCCACCAGCAATGTGCTCCAATGGTTCACTGCCGATGGTACCAAGATTTCTGTGCGTCCCTCCGGTACCGAACCTAAGATTAAGTTCTATGTGGAGGTGAAGGGCGAGATGGAGTGTCCGAAGTGCTATCCTGCTGCCACTGCCGAGGCAAAGGCGAAGGTGGATGCCATCAAGAAAGACCTGGGGCTGTAAGGCTATTGAATTGACAAAATCATTCATAAAAGATTCGTGGTTAATTCGTGCTGATTCGTGTTTTTCTTTTTAACATGAATTACCGCGAATTAACCACGAATTTTTTATGAATATGTATCCTCTTCCTTCTTTGGGGGCATCTTGAGAGGGGTACGGTTTCTTGTTGCTGCCGCAATCCCTACTCAGTTAGGCGAGTTTATGCGCTCTTTCTCCAGCAAAAAAGCCACGGATGGCGTTTGGTGCTTGCTATCCGTGGCTTTCCGCTTGCGTTCTGCTCTGTCTGTTGTTGTCTGCCTACCTACAACTCTTTCACCTCAAAGTGCATCCATTTTCCTGTGATGGGGTGGCAGAAGCCGAGGCTTTCGGCATGGAGGTAGAGGCGGTCGGAGGCGGTGCCATAGAGGATGTCGCCCTTGATGGGGCGTCCAAGCCCTTCGGGGTGGGCGCAGTGGATGCGCAACTGGTGGGTGCGGCCTGACTCTGGATAGAGTTCGATGCGTCGGGGCGAGGTGAACTCGAAGTAGGTGGTGGAGGGCTTGCCGAAGCGGTGGTCAACCACTTGCCGTGGTGCATCGAACGGATTTTTGGAGAGGGGGAGGGAGATGATGCCTCGGCGGATGCAGCCTTCGGTGGGAGGCAGTTCGGTGATGCCGGAATGAGGCTCGCGGTATGGAACGGACTGAAGTTGTTCTGATTTCTCGGACTGCTCTGAATTTTCGGAGTTTTGGGTGTCCTCTGCGTTCTCTAAATTCTCAGTGTTCCTGATACTGTCGGCAGCGAAGGCTCGTTCGGCCTTCTTGGCTTTGAGCAGCGCTTTTTCAGGCATGGAGGTGGTGGGGTCGTCGAGGATGGCGACGTATTTCTTCTTGATGAGCCGATTGTAGAAGAGGTCATGAATCCAACGGCAGGATTCTGAGGTCTTGGCTACAATCATCACGCCGGAGGTGTCTTGGTCCAGCCGGTGCATGAGGTTGTAGTGGGGCGAGAGGCTGTACACATAGTCTTTCAGGGAGGGCTCTCCGTGGTTCTTGCTGGGTACGGAGAGGAGTCCTGAAGGCTTGTAGAGAATGAGGAAGTCTTCTTCTTCGTGGATGATGCGCACCCGCTTGATGAGCAAACGGGCACGGTGGAAGAGTGGGTTCTCTTCCACGTTCAGCCCTTTGAGCATGAAGGTGAGGATGGGCACACACTTGTGCTGGCAGGAGGGATAGAAGTTCTTTTCTACCCGCATCTGGTTACCTTTCGATGGACCCACCCAGAACTCTTCCATGCAGATGGGCTTGAGTCCGTGCAGATAGGCATACTGTAGGAGTTTGGGGGCGCAGCATTCGCCCGCTCCGCCTGGAGGCACACCATAACGGCCTTTGGGCTTGGTGGCGATTCGCCCTTCTTTGTAGGCGATGTATTCTTCTTCGGGGAAAGGGGATTTGTAGTCCTTGAAGATGTCAATGAGGTCGGCTTCTTCACCCCGTGCATTCTTCATGCGGAACTGATGGAAAGTCCATGTCTGGAGGTCTTGCGACATCTCCTTACGCTGGAGTTTGAGTCGGGCAATGTCCTCCCTCCGTTGTTTCTGCTCATCGGTCCATTCCGAAGGGTCGGCATGTTTGCCGGGCATGTTGCTATGAAGGTGGTTGATGCGCTCCGTCAATGCTACAATTTCCAGTTCCTTCTGTCGGAAGTGGCCTTTGGGGTCTTGTAAATCAACCACGGGCGGCACGAATCCGCGATGGTGGCAGGAGCCATTGTAGATGCCGGAAAATGCTCGCAGATAGTAGCGGCGGCCTTTGTGTTCCACGACAAGTACACCGAACATCTTGCCTTCGGTGGGTATCATCGAGGGGGTGTTGTAGCAATGAGCAATCACTTCGTCTGCTGCTGCCTTGCAGAGTTTGTGGGGGCGGTAGCAGAAAGGGTAGGTGAACTCGCGGGGCGAATGGGTCTTCTGAACCTGCTGGGGGAGGGGATGTAGTTGTTGCCTCAGTCCGTCGCGGCCGAAATTGTCGCTGAAAAAGCGGCTGATAAGTTCAAATATCCTTTTCATCATTTGCTATCTCCTTTTTTGCAATCTCCTTCATTTGCTGACTTCAACTCGCTCGGTGGGAGCCTTTTCTACATTGCGCTTATCGACCTGAGTGACCACTTTGGCGGCCAGGCTCATGAAGGCCATGCCTTCGGGCGAAGCGGGATTGAGTACGGCAGGAGTGCCTTTGTCGCCTGTTTCACACACGGACTGGATGAGGGGAATCTGTGCCAAGAGCGGCACGTTGAGTTCTTCGGCCAGATGCTTGCAGCCGTCTTTGCCGAAAATGTAATAGCGGTTTTCGGGCAGTTCGGCAGGGGTGAACCACGCCATGTTTTCCACCAGTCCGAGGATTGGCACATTCACTTGTTCGTTCATGTACATGCTGATGCCTTTTCGTGCATCGGCCAGTGCCACCTGTTGAGGGGTCGATACGATGATGGCTCCCGTGATGCCGAGTGTCTGGAGGAGCGTGAGGTGGATGTCGCTGGTGCCAGGAGGTGTGTCGAGGATGAAGTAGTCGAGTTCGCCCCACTGAGCCTCACCGATGAGTTGCTTGAGCGCATTCGAAGCCATGCCGCCGCGCCAGAGGGTGGCTTGGTCGGGATTGACGAAGAAGCCGATGGAGAGCAGTTTCACGCCATACTTCTCGATGGGCACGATGAGGTCGCGGCCATCCACCTGTGTGGCGTATGGGCGTTCGTCCTCCACTCCAAACATCTTGGGCATGGAGGGACCAAAGATGTCGGTGTCGAGCAGGCCCACACGGTAGCCGAGTTTGGCAAGACCGATGGCGAGGTTGGCGGTGACGGTAGATTTGCCCACGCCACCCTTGCCCGAACTGACTGCTACAATGTTCTTCACGCCTGGCAGCAGTTTGTCGGGTTCGGGTGGTAGGGCTGTTTTCGCTTTGGTTCCGATGGTCACTTCCACATCGGGATGCACAAATGTCTTGATGGCAGCCTCGGCTGCTTTCACGACAGATTTCTTGAAAGGGTCGGTCTCTTTCTCAAAAATCAGCGAGAAAGAAACCTTCATGCCGTCGATGCGGAGGTCATCCTCCAGCATCTCGTTTTCCATGATGCTCTTGCCGTTGCCAGGATAGCGAACGGTGGCGAGGGCATCGTGTATGAGTTTAGGATAGATAGTCATCTCATTTATTTACAATTGGACAATTTACCAATTTCAGTTTATTATTTACCAGTCTTTCGGGTGCTGACCACTTGGTGATTGTAGGAGCGGTAGCCATCCACAGGAATCTCCACATCGGGTTCTTCGAGGGTGCCGCTTTGGGGCAGGCGGAATCGGAGATACTTGATGGGGATGCCACGTTCCAGCCACATACCTTCGTAGTAGGTTTGGATGTCGAGCAGGGCGGTATCTACACCTTTCTCGGCATAGAGGTCGAAAGTGCATTGCTCCATGGGCAGATGGTTCTTCTCCACTATATATTTAGTATAGGTGGCAAGAAAGTTTGAGTCGGTCTTCACGTGGATGAGGCCGCCGTCGGTGAGGAAGTGGCGATAGCGCTCCATGAAGTAGGTGGAAGTGAGTCGTTTGGTGGCTTTCTTCATCTGTGGGTCGGAGAAAGTGAGCCAGAGTTCAGCCACCTCGCCTGGTGCAAAAAAGCCGTCGATGCACTCAATGTTGGTGCGCAGAAAAGCCACGTTCGTCATTCCCTCCTCCATGGCGGTCTTGGCTCCGTGCCACATGCGCGCTCCCTTGATATCTACCCCGATGAAGTTCTTGTCGGGGAATCGGCGGGCCAGTCCGATGGTGTATTCGCCCCGTCCGCAGCCGAGTTCCAGCACAATGGGGTTATCATTCTTGAAAAAGTCGCGATGCCAGTATCCTTTCAGCGGAAAACCCTCCTCTTTCAGTTGCCAGAAGGGGCATTCCACCACCAGCGGATTCTCGGCCATCTCCGCAAATTTGGCCAGTTTACCTTTTCCCATGCCTAAGTTAGTTCCAGTTCAAATTCTTCTTTCAGTTTTCTCAGGGCCTCGCTCTGTTGCAGCATCTGGTTGAGAATCTCCACACGGGTGAAGACACGTCGTCTGTCTGTCGCCTCGCGCAGTCGGATGGTCATGTGCAGTGATTTGTTCTGCAGTTCCTTTCGCAGATATGCCTCGATGGGTGAAATCCGTTTGTTCAGTTCCTGCTGAATGGCAGGATTGTCGGCAATGACCATGAACGTGGAGCCGTCTTCTTGCAGCGTCGGCTCTATGTTGTCCAACTGGTGCGAAAGGGCCACATCCTCGTGGGGAAGACTGGCTGCATACTTGCGCCATGCCACCGTAAGGCCAACATTGTCAACGGGTTTGTCTTCAAACGTGACAATATCCTCCTCTGCCTTCTCCGTTTCCACCTTTGTGACAGGGGCATTGGTGGGTCGGCGAATGGAAAAGCCTCTCATCTTTGCCATTGCCATACCCTTTCCCTGGCCCTTCATACCCTCTCCCCGGCCCTTCATACCCTCTCCCCGGCCCTCCCCCTGTAATGGGGAGGGTGACTCCAGACCGGATGGTGCTCTCCCCCTCACAGGGGGAGTTGGAGAGGGTATGGAGGGAGTTGTCGAAGGTGCAGAGGGAGTTGCCGAGGGTGCAGAGGGAGTTGTCGAGGGTGCAGGTGTTGGAGAGGTAGCATTGCCTCTCAACCTGTCGAATATGGGTTTCAAAATCTTCGTAGGGCAAAGCCCAGAAGCCTCCCCGTCATCGGAGGAGAGTTGTGCCATCTCGATGAGGGTGAGTTCCACCAGCAGCCGCTTGTTCTGGCTCTGCTTATAGTTGAGGTCGCAGTCGTTGGCCAGTTTCATGGCTTTGAAGAGGAACTTCGGCTTGCACCGTTGCGCCTGCTCCCGGTATCGGTTGCGCACCTCCTCGCTCGCTTCAATGAGTCCAGTCGTCTGGGCATCCTGGCTCACCAGCAGATTGCGCAGGTGGCTCGACAGCCCTCCGATGAAGTGTTGCCCCTCGAATCCCTTGGAGAGAATCTCGTTCAGCGTGAGCATGCACTCAGTGATTTTTCCTTCGAGGAAATAGTCCGTCAGGCGGAAGTAGTAGTCGGAGTCGAGCACATTCAAGTTCTCGATGGTGCGCTGGTAGGTGATGTTACCCTCGCAGAATGAAGCCACCTGGTCGAAGATGCTCAGTGCATCGCGCATGCCTCCGTCGGCCTTTTGGGCGATGACGTTCAGTGCGGCGTCTTCTGTCTTGATGCCCTCTTGTTCAGCCACATGCCTCAAATGGCTCACGATGTTGTCCACGCCCATGCGCTTGAAGTCATAAATCTGACAGCGGCTCATGATGGTGGGAAGAATCTTGTGCTTCTCGGTGGTGGCCAGAATGAAGATGGCATGACGGGGCGGCTCCTCCAGTGTCTTCAGAAAAGCGTTGAAGGCGGCCTGTGAGAGCATGTGTACCTCATCGATGATGAACACCTTATACTTGCCTATCTGGGGAGGAATACGCACTTGCTCAATCAGTTGGCGAATGTCCTCCACCGAGTTGTTCGAGGCAGCATCCAGTTCGTGGATGTTGTATGACCGCTGTTCGTTGAACGCTTTGCACGATTCACACTCGCCACATGCCTCGCCGTTGGGTTGCGGATTGAGGCAGTTTATAGTTTTGGCGAAGATTCGTGCACAGGTGGTTTTGCCCACGCCACGCGGTCCGCAGAACAGATAGGCATGAGCCAATCTGCCGCTTTGGATGGCGTTCTTCAGCGTCACCGTCAGTGCTTCTTGCCCTACCACCGTGTCGAAAGTCATGGGGCGGTATTTGCGTGCCGAGACGATATAGTTTTCCATGAATTGACAGTTAAAAGATGACAGTTGGCGGTTACAGTCTCATGCCCACAGAGGCGTTGATATACCAGTCGTTCAGGCGTCCGTGTGTGGAGCCGTGGCGATAGTGGAAGTTGTTGAACTGTCCGTTGGCATTGATGAAATAGCGGTCCCAGTTGTAGGTGATGGAGAGGCGGACGTCGAAGTTGAGGGCTATGCGGTTATTGTTCGACTGTACCCCCTTGCTTGTCATCACATACTCGTTCGAATAGTCCACATTTGCAGCCTCTTCGTTATAGGACACGTTACCCTCTTCGTCAATTTCCACTCCGTCCATGTAGTGGCTATAGGCCACATCTTTCGCATTGCTCTCATATTTGTTGACGCGAGTGCGGTTGACCAGTGTGACCATCGGCATGGCCATGGCACTGATGAGCCATCCCTTGGCAGGCACGAAGTTGTAGGCATAGCCGGCTCCGATGCTCAACTGATACTGACGCAGACGGCCCACACCATTCATCAGATAAATCATGTCGGCGTTGAGTTGGTTGTTATACTTGAAGTCGGCATAATAGCCCATCAGTCCGGCAATGGGAGAACCAGCCGAGCGCACCTGTATGGTCTTTTGGTTGTAGGCAGCCGCATAAGAGAACCGCTTGCGGTTGAAGATGTAGAAGCCATCGAACATGAGGGTCTTGATGGTGATGGGCGAGTTGATGTTCACCTTTTCCGATTCAGACAAAGACTGCGGCTCGCCCCAGTCGCTCCAAGTAGCCTCCTCGGTGGCAGGGTCGTAGCCGAGCAGTTCCCTCTCTTGCATCTGTCCAGAGAAGTGAGTGTCAGCCACACTTGTCTTAAACTTGCGCCATCGCAGGTTTACACTATACCAACTGCCTGCACCCTGCAGCGTCAGGTTCTGTCCTTTGTCGCCTCCAATGGGGAAGGAGTAACTGGCACTCAAGCCCTTGTAGCCCACCTTCACACCCAGCGAAGTCGAAACCTTGGTGATGAAACGAGGGTCGGTAGCCAAGTCGCCCACACCGAGCAAGTCGGGAGTAAATTCGCCATCGTAGATGTCGTTGGCAGGGATGACAGAGTGCATCTTCAGGTCCGTCTGAGCCACGCGGCTTCTCAGGCTGATTCGCCAGGGCCACTTGGGAGTCTTGATGTAGTTGGTATCTACACCGTGTACCATCGTCCTTTCGGCCAACTTCTTAACCGTTCCTATCAGGTTCGTTTTCTTCGAGCCAGTCTGTTCCGACTCCGTCTGTGCCGTCGCCGTCATGGGCAGCAAAGCCACGCAGAAGCCCAATGCCCATCCTTTCCAAGTGTTGTTCATTATCATTTTTTTAGAAGTTATTATATTCAAGATTCAGAAGTTTCACCTTCTTGAATGCAAAAGTACATATTTTTTCCCAATGCACGAAATTTGTGGAGAAAGAAAAACAAAAACTTTTGACAAAGTCGGGAAAATGTTGTTACTTTGCAAAAAAACTTAAAAATAAGAATGTATGAAGAAAAAAGTAGGATTGGTGTTGGGAGTGTTGGCATTCCTGATGTTGTGCAATAGCGAGAGTTATGCCCAAAGTGGCGAGCAGACAAGCAGCGCCAACAATGTGTTAGGCGTGAAAGTACCCAAGATAGAGCAGTTCGTTCGTGTGACGAATGAAAAAGGGGCAGACGTGTTCAAGTATGCTCGCGAAGATAGCCCGTGGCGTGTCGATTGGATGGGCGAAGAAGAGGACTACGGCACAGTGCAGGTCGATGAGACTTGGTCAGACAAGAAAGTCCCCAAGAAGTATTCGGCAGAAAGGTCGATGGAGTATGAGGGGAATGTCCTGCCCTTGCTGGGCGAAGAGGGCAACTTCTGGAAAGTTTTTATCCATCAGCCCTACAGTTCTGAACTGGAGGAAGGCTACCTTCGGAAGTCGGATGTAGAGGTGGTGTCTTTTCAACCTCTCACGGCAGACATGGTTAAGGCACCCAATGAGAAAAAGTTAAGCCCGACCATCGTGAAGACCGAAGGACAATATAAGGGATTGGTGATAGACGTCGGTTCAGACGAAGAGTGGGGCGAAGAGTGGCTCGACGTGGGCGTGTTGGTCGATGGCATGGTCGTGTCGCCCGAGTCGTACAAGGTCGTCTTGGTACACGACTACGACATGACGGATGTGAAAGAGATGAAGTGCGTGTTCAAGAAGAAGACCAGTGAGGTGGTGATGAACTATCCCACCTCGATGCTGATGGAGAACGAAGATGGCATGGGCCGTTGGTTCGACCCAGCCAAACTGACTGATGCGCAGATAGAGCAGATGTTGCAGACGTTGGGTCAGCAGAAAAAAGCCCAGCGGGTGAGGTGTGATTGCCTCATCCCCGGGGGAAATGGTGAGAGAAATGTTTATTACTTGAAATACTGATAGAGTCGTTATGACACAAGAGTTTCAGATAAGGGTTCTGCCCCAACAGGCAGCCAGCGAACAGGGCATCAGGCAGTACTTGCAGGAAGAAAAAGGCTTGTCAGCCCATGAGGTGACAGCGGTGAGGGTGCTGAAGAGGAGCGTTGATGCACGGCAAAGAACCATCTTTGTGAACTTGAAAGTGCGGGTGTATGTGAACGAACAGCCAGAAGATGATGCTTTTGAGCGTGTTGATTATCCGAATGTGGAAGGTCAGCCACAGGCCGTTGTGGTGGGAGCCGGCCCCGGCGGTTTGTTTGCGGCGTTGAGGCTCATCGAGTTAGGTGTGCGGCCCATTGTGGTGGAACGGGGAAAGAACGTGCACGAACGTCGGAAAGACATTGCTCAGATTTCTCGCACCCAGCAGGTCAATCCTGAATCAAACTTCTCCTTCGGCGAGGGTGGTGCAGGAGCCTTCTCTGACGGAAAACTCTACACGCGCAGCAAGAAACGCGGCAATGTGGAGAAAATCCTCAACGTCTTTTGCCAGCATGGAGCCAGCACCAACATCTTGGCCGATGCCCATCCCCACCTTGGCACAGACAAGTTGCCGGGCATCATCGAGGCCATGCGCAACACCATCCTCCGCTGTGGAGGCGAGGTACACTTCGAGACCAAGATGGATGCCATTCTGCTCAAGGATGACAAGGTGGTGGGCATCCGTTGTGGCGAGCAGACTTTCAGCGGCCCCGTCATTTTGGCCACGGGACACAGTGCAAGGGATGTCTATCGCTATCTCCATGCACAGGGCATCGAGATAGAAGCCAAAGACATTGCCGTCGGAGTGCGCCTGGAACACCCCTCAGAACTCATCGACCAGATTCAGTATCATCGCCGTGAAGGCAGAGGCGAATATCTGCCCGCAGCCGAGTATTCGTTTGTCACTCAGGTGGATGGCCGTGGGGTGTATTCCTTCTGCATGTGTCCGGGCGGAACAGTGGTGCCAGCGGCGAGTGGGCCGAACCAAATCGTGGTGAATGGCATGAGCAACTCGCAGCGCAATAGCCCGTGGAGCAATTCGGGCATGGTGGTGGAACTGCATGTGGAGGACTTGAATGAACGTTCGCTGCTGGAGTTGCCCCCTGTGCCAAATGTGGACGTGAAGGGAGGTGCCTTGGCCATGATGGAGTTTCAGGAGCGGTTCGAATACACCGCATGGATGCAGGGCAATCGCAAGCAGACGGCTCCCGCCCAGCGGATGGCGCATTTTGTGAACGGCAAGGGTAGTTATGACCTGCCCCAATCGTCTTACACCCCCGGACTTATCAGTACCCCGATGCACTTCTGGATGCCCGACTTCGTCTCGAAACGTCTGCAGCAGGGGTTCAGGAACTTTGGCAAGGCATGCCACGGTTTCCTGACCAACGAAGCGGTGATGATAGGTGTGGAGACACGCACCTCGGCTCCTGTGCGCATCCTCCGCGACCGTGAGACCTTGCAGCACATCCGTCTGCGGGGGCTGTTCCCCTGTGGCGAGGGTGCAGGCTATGCCGGAGGCATCGTGAGTGCCGGAGTGGATGGAGAACGGTGTGCCGAAATGTTGGCTGCATATCTCCAACGTGAGTAATTGGTTCAATCGTAGCCGAGGGGTACGCCATGCCGTACTCTTCGGCTACGATTCTTATGTGCTTATGAATCTTCGCGACAAACAAATCCTTTATCTTTCCTTGCCGAGCATCGTGTCGAACATCACGGTGCCACTGCTGGGACTGGTCGATGTGGCCATCACGGGCCATCTCGGCTCGGCTGCCTACATCGGTGCCATCGCCGTGGGCGGCATGCTGTTCAACATCATCTACTGGATGTTTGCCTTCCTGCGCATGGGCACAAGCGGCATGACATCGCAGGCTTTTGGGGCGCGCAACCTGACGGAGGTGGTCAGTGTCCTGCTGCGAGCCTTGTTTGTGGCCTGTGTCATCTCGACGGCCATGCTGTGTGTGCAGGTGCCGCTGAGGGAGTTGGCACTTGCCGTCATCATGCCGTCGGAGGAGGTGGCAGCCTACACGCGCATTTATTTTAATATATGTATATGGGGTGCGCCAGCGGCGTTGTCGCTCTTTGTGCTGACGGGCTGGTGTGTGGGCATGCAGAACACCTGGATACCAATGGCGGTGGCTATCATTCAGAATGTGGCCAACATCACGGTGAGTCTCGTGCTGGTGTATGTGTGTGGAATGCGGATAGAAGGAGTGGCGATGGGTACGGTGCTGGCCCAGTATATAGGGCTTGCTGTGACGCTCTGGTTGATGGCTCGTAACTATCTGAGACTGAAAAAGTTTTTTGAAAGAAAAATGGTGCTGACGAAAGCCTCGCTCCAGAAGTTCTTCATGCTGAACAAGGACATCTTCCTGCGTACCTGCTGCCTGATTCTGGTCCACTTCTTCTTCATTGCGGCTGGTGCCAAGCAGGGTGACGTTGAGTTGGCAGTGAACACGCTGCTGATGCAACTCTTCACGCTCTACAGTTACATCATGGACGGGTTTGCCTTTGCCGGCGAGGCAATGGTGGGCAAGGCCATCGGGGGGCGAATGCGTGGCATCTACAACGAGACGGTCAGTCGGCTCTTCCGTTGGGGATGGGGCGTGGCGGCACTCTTCACCGTAGCCTATCTGCTGGGCGGAAAGCCTTTCTTGGCAATGCTGACCGATGATGCAGCCGTGATAGCGGCCCTGCAGGTGTATCAGCCTTGGACACTCCTTTTTCCGCTCTGCGGCATGGCAGCGTTCATTTGGGACGGCATCTACATCGGTGCCACGGCCACCAAGGGGATGCTCATCTCGATGGCTTCGGGCATGGCGGTGTTCTTCATGCTCTATGTGGTGCTGGTTCCGCTGTGGGGCAATCATGGTTTGTGGGTGGCTTTTGTCGTGTATTTGACCACAAGGGGTGTCGTGCAAACACTGATGCGGAAGAAGATTTGGCCCAATCGTACAAAATGACCAACCCCAAAATGCCTCAAAACAGGTGTGAGTCACACCCCTACCATAGGTGTGAGTCACACCCCTCTCATAGGTGTGAGTCACATCGATTTTGAGGCTACGGGCAAGTACATTTTGACCAATTTCGTGCGGTCTCGGAGGCTCACAAAAAGGACGTTGTTTTCAAGACCGATGACTTTTTTGTGGGGGGTGTGATTGCGAATCATCATTTTTTTTCTCCTTTTTTTTCGTTGTTTTACAAAATTGCTTTATCTTTGCACAAATAATCTTTTACTAAGCACAAACCTGTATGAGAAAAATATATATGCGTTGCCTGATGTTGTGGGCAGCCATTGTGATTGCTTCGGCCGGATTCGCTCAGGAGAGGGAAGATGAAAGGGCTGAAGAGTCTGTTGGTGTGGAAGTGTCAGGTGTGTCCCGCATGTCGGAGATGGACTCCATCATGGCGGCAAATGATTCTGTCACCCGCGAGTTGCGCCATCAGATTCAGGAACTGAAACTGCAGGGCATCTTGATGCAGGAGCAACTGGAGAAGAGTGGGGCAGATGCCCGTGAGGACTCGTTGCGCGAGGCGACGCGTCGTCAGCGCATCGACTCCCTTCGCCAGGTCACACAGGGGTCGCCGCTCGTGGTGGAGGGCGACACGCTGCTGGTCATCTATGCACGGAAAGGCGGCATGCAGCCCGAAGCCCGGACGAAAGCAGCGCAGAAACGGATTCTGGAGGTGGGAAAGAGCCTCAAACTTTTCACCGATTCCATCTATGTGTTTGACAGCGAAGAGTCGTCCGACGTGATGGCTGGCGAAACGGTCATCCTCAGTGTGACCCATCTCGATGCCCTCTGGAACAATACAGACCGCATGGAGTTGGCCAACCGCTATTGCGAGATTATCGGCAAGAAGGTGAAGGAACTGCATGAGGCTTACGGCCTTCGGCAGAAGATGAAATCTTTTGGTCTGGTGGCACTCATCGTTCTGGTGCAGGTGATTCTGATTCTGGTGACGAACTGGATTTTCCGCCGCTGGAAATTCAGGCTGACGCGCATCTTGCTGCGCAACATCAGGCCCATCAGCATCAAGGATTACACCCTGCTCGACCGGCGCAGGGTGGGGGTGGCCATCATCATGCTGCTCAACGCGGTTCGCCTGATGATGGTGCTGCTCCAATTGCTCATCTCCATTCCGCTGCTCTTCTCGGTCATTCCCGAAACCAAAACGCTCACCTACACCGTCTTTGGCTATCTGTGGAGTCCGCTGAAGGACATCTTCATCTCGGTGGTGAACTATCTGCCCGACCTCTTCAAAATTATCGTCATCATTTTCTGCTTCCGCTATTTGCTTAAGGCCGTTCGCTACTTTGCCGACGAGATTGGCTCTGGCAAACTGAAAATCAATGGCTTCTATGCCGACTGGGCCATGCCGACCTACACCGTTCTGAGGGTGCTCCTCTATTCGTTCATGCTGGTGATGATTTGGCCCTTGCTGCCCAGTTCCAACTCGGAGGTCTTCCAAGGGGTGTCGGTCTTCATAGGCTTGATTGTCTCGCTGGGTTCCACTTCTATCGTGGGCAATGTGATGGCGGGGCTGGTGATGACCTACATGCGCCCTTTCCACATTGGCGACTACATCCGCTTTGGCGACGTAGAGGGTGAGGTGGTGGAGAAGTCGATGCTGGTCACTCGGGTGCGCACTCGGAAGAACGAGATTGTCACCATTCCGAACTCGAACATGATGAGTTCGCAGACCTCTAATTTCTCTTCGTCGGCCCATCGCTATGGAGTGATTGTCCACACGAAAATCACCATTGGCTATGACGAGCCGTGGAAGAAGATTGAACGTCTCCTGCTCGAAGCGGCTGAGGCCACCGACGGCATCAAGAAGCACCCGAAGCCATACGTGCGTGTCACTTCGCTCGACGACTTCTATGTGGAGTATGAAATCAACGGATATACGGACAGGGCCAGAACGCTGCCTGCTGTCTATTCGGCTCTTCATGCCAACATCCTTGACCACTTCCATGGGGCGGGCGTGGAAATCATGTCGCCGCACATTGAGGCGCGACGTGACAATCTGCCCCTTCAGATACCTCCATCCGAAAAGCCGAAATAAATGCTTTTTTGTATTTTTCTTCGTGAAAGATGGGTGAATATATAACTTTTTTGTACTTTTGCAACGCTAATTTTATCTGATTTCATCATGAAAAAACTTTTGATACCTCAATTCATTCTGTTGTTGGGTTTTGTGTTGACGACTCTGGAGGCTTGTAATAAGGTGCGCGACTACAAGCCATCGGGGCCTCCACGGAGTGTGGTGGTCATCCACTCGTGGGATAGTGTGGGCGAGGAGAAGGAACTGTTTTCGCAGACGATGGAACGTGCGTTCCGCGAGAACGGTATAGATAATGTGGAGATTCACCACATCTATGCGAACATGGTGCGCAGGCCTGCCGAAGTGTTTGAGAGGTTCGACTGGCCTCGCTATGCTAAGGACATAGCGCGGTGGAAGCCGGAGGTGATTCTGCTGAACGATGACCCGATTGTGGACTGGCTGTTGAGGAAGGAGCATCCAGACTCGGTGTTCCTGAACACGCCAGTGGTCTTTGCGGGGGTGAATTCGCTGCTGAGCGACTCGGTGCAGAGGAAGTTCAGCCTGATGACGGGCTTTGAGGCGCGCATCGACTTGGGGCGTAACATTGAGGAACTGATGCGGATGGGAAGGAGCCAGAATGTGGTGATTGAACTGGACTATGGAGAGGGTGACGACCGGCTGAGGGCGCAGTTTGAGGATGAACTGCAGGATTCGAGCCGTTTTGTGAACAATAGTGACTTCAAGGTGAGGAACCTGGATGCGGAGTACCTGGGGCGGAGGTTCCCGGGATTGGCTGTGGTGAATGTGGTGTCGTGTGCCGAGCCTTACAGGAATGTGGGTGAGGGGGAGACGGCTGAGGACGGGAAGGACAGGACGGGACGCTTCTATCAGCGGGCTTCGACCATGTGGCACCTGCAGGTGAAGTGCGACATTTTCAGCAATAGTCTGATAGACCATGCGGGCAGGCCGCAGTTCACTTGTATCAGGGAGCAGTTTGGCGACCCGGAGAATCCGAGGTTCCTCTGTGGCTACTTCACTGGCACGGAGACGCAGGTGGAGGACCAGGTGAGATATGCGGCTCGCATCATGAAGGGGGAAAAGCCACGCACGTTGCCCATCAGCATTCATGCGAGCGATTATCATCTGGACTGGAACGCGATGCAGATGGTGTTTCCGCATGTGCCGTATAATGCCTACAAGGCGAAGTTCCACATTGTGAATGCGCCGTTCTATCTGGAGCAGCCGGTCTTGTTTGTGGTGGAGATTGTGGTGATTGTGGTGGTGATTTCGCTGGTGATTTATCTGATTGTCTTCTTGATGATTAGATGGAAGCAGAGGGGGCAGAACCAACTGATGGAGGAGTTGCAGTATGAGGAGAAGGTGCATGACTTGATGTTCTCTGACCCGAAGGACACGCTGTGGGAGTATTACGATGGGGTGTTTACGCTGACTCAGCAGTTTGCCGACCATTTTAAACTGCCTTCGGCTCGTGTGACGGAGGAGGATCTGGAGAGGATGGTGCATGAGGACAGCAGGCCATCGTTTGAGATTCTGAAGAAATTCCGCGAGCAGCGGGGCAGAAAGGTAATCAGGTTGCGCATGAGTCCCGACGGAGGAAAGTCGTGGTTCTGGACTGAGGTTACCTATACGGTCACTGACGAGGCGGCCAGGACGGGTCGCTTGTATGGGTTGCTGATGAACATAGACCAGAAGAAGGAGACGGAGGAGAAGATGGAACAGGCGCAGTTGCTGGCCAGCGAGGTGGCTCTGAAGGAGAATTTCTTGGCTAATATCAGCCACGACTTGCGCACTCCGCTGGGGGCTGTGACTGGGTTCTCCACGCTGCTGACCACTCCGGGCATGGTGTTTGAAGAGGGGGAGCGGGAGCAGTATGGCGAAATCATTCACCAGAACACGGACATGATTCTGAACATGATTGATAGTGTGATGCAGAAGGCGCAGATTGAGACGGGTGACTTGGAGATTATCCAGAAGCCCGTGTCGGTGAAGAAGTTGGTGCAGGAGTGCTACAACACGAACCACATCATTGCGCCTTCTCACTTGAAGTTCAACCTTGAAATGGCTGAGCCGGATACAGAACTGAACATTGACATCACGCGCACGAAGCAGGTGGTGAACAACTTCCTGAGCAATGCCTTCAAATTTACGGCTGAGGGTAGCGTGACGCTCGGCTGGAGGTATGTGGAAGAAGGTGGAGAACTGGTAGAGGTGTATGTGAGGGACACGGGCATTGGTGTGGCTCCCGAAAAGCAGAGCAGGTTGTTTGAACGCTACACGAAGGTGAACGAGACCGACCACGGAACGGGACTTGGACTGAACATCAGCAAGACCATCATAGAGAAGCAGGGCGGCACGATAGGGGTGGAGAGCGAACAGGGCAAGGGGAGCAAGTTCTTCTTCCGCCTCTCGCGCTATGTGCAGTGCCTGGTGGTGGGGCTGATGCTGTGTGCGGGCTTGGTGCTGCCGTCGTCGTGTCTATCGCGGTCGGCTGGTGGACTGAAGAGTGCGAAGGTGCTGGTGTTTCATAGTTATGAGCGTGATTACCATCCGTATAGAGATTTTAACGACTGCATGCTGGAAACTTTCACGGCGAATGGCATCAATGTGGATATGCGCCATGTGTATCTCGACTTGAGCAATCCTGCCGAAAATACCGAAGAGAAGCATCTGACCATTCAGGATTCGCTGAAGAGTAACGGCTGGACACCCGATGTGGTGTTGACCGAGGGCGACCGTGCTGCCTCTGACTTCTTGCAGTGGCAGGAGCGGGGCATGGTGAAGGAACTGAGTGGTGTGCCGATTGTCTTTGGCGGAGTGCATCACCCGGAGTGGGAGAAGATTCGCCGGCACAACAACATCGTGGTTATCAGCGACCCGATAGACTATTGTACCAACATCAACCTGGCTGTGGAGATGAGCGGGAAGAACTGTGTGGAGATTGAACTGGACTATTTCAAGCAGGACTCGCTCATCCGCAAGGAACTGAGGGCGGCCATCGCGCGACCTCCCTACATGGATAACTCGGACTTCCACATTGAGGTGCAGAGAGATGAGCAGTTCTACAACGAGTGGCGCGACAGTGTGATGGTGCTGGTGTATTCGTCAGAGTCGCCTGAACACAACACTGCTGGCCGCTACGACACGGAAGAGGGGTATGCCAATTTGCGCCGCATCTACATTCACTCGTGGCTTTATCCGTCGGTGGCGGTGAAGAGGGACATCTTCAGTTCTTCCATCGCCAACAAGACGGGACGGCCTCAGTTCACGGCTGTGAAGGCTGGTTTTGCCGATGGCGACGGGAGGTACTTGTGTGGCTATTTTGCCAGTTACAAGACGGTGGGGCAGGATTTGGCACAAGTGGCTTCCGACATATTGAATGGGGCTGACTTGGCTTCTTTTGTCGGCATGACTCATGAGAAGGCGCTCTACATGGATTATCAGGCGATGAAGATGCTCGGGCTGGAGTATGATGACTATAAGGACCGCTTCAATATTGTGGGTGCACCGCAAGAGGAGGTGATGCCTTTGTTGACCTACGGTACATGGACGGTCATCACGCTGGTGTTTCTTGCTGCGGCTTTTGCCATTCTGCTTGTGCTGGTGGCGTGGAAGACCCGCACGTCACAGGAACTGATGGAGGGAGTGAAGCACCGTTCGGAACTGCGCAACATGGCTTTGCACGGTGCCGATAGCCACAATGTGCGAAGTGAGGCGAAGGTGAAGGAAATCATCAGTTATGTGCATCCCGACTATGCGTCGGACATTCCGCTCATCAGACAGGCTATCGACATTGCTGGTTCTCACAGTTATGAGATATATTGCGACGTGGAACGTGATGGCATCTATCGGTGGTGGCAGTTGCGCTTTGTCGTCATCTATGACAACAAAACGGGTCGCAAGAATGTGGAGGGTATTCTTATTAATATAGATGAAACCAAAAAGTATGAGGAAGACTTGCGCAAGGCTATGAATCTGGCTGAAGAGGCAAGGCAGAAGGAAGACTTCCTTACCACTATCAGCCATGAGATTCGCACTCCGCTGAATGCTGTGGTGGGTTTCAGCGATGTGATGGTGAGCATGCCTGCCGACTCGTTCACTCCAGAGGAGATGGCTGAGTATGCCAAGATTATCAAGGCTAACAACACCAGCCTCTCTGCCATGATAGAGAATATCTTGATGTTCTCACGCATTGAGAGTGGACGCATCCAATATGTGAAGAATGATTTTGATGCTATAGAATTGGTGAAAGAAGTGGGGCAAGAATGGCAAGACTTGATTCCGAAGAATGTGACTCTGCACGTGGTGGCTGTGCTGTCTGGCATTATCATCAATAATGACCGTGAACGAGTGAAGTACATTCTGAATCAGATGATTAGCAATGCTATTAAGTTTACGGAGCAGGGCGTTATTGTCATCGGCTTGTCCTACCACCTGAACAGTGATAAGGCTGAATTTTATGTGGAAGATACGGGTTGTGGCATCCCGAAGGAAAAACAGGAAATAGCCTTCGGACTCTTCTGGAAGGATAATGGCTTCATTCCGGGTTTGGGATTGGGCCTGAATGTGGCCAAGAAATTGGCTGATGGCATGGAACTCGAACTGGGTGTGGAGAGTAAGGTTGGGTTTGGTTCTAAGTTCTCCTTGCTTGCCGATGCCGACATCAGAAGGAAGAGTGTTAAAGCGTAGGTGGGGTTGATGCTGGTTCTCATTACTGTTATATTATACTTTTGTGTGTTGCTGCTTCTCTCCAACCTTGTTGGCAAGAGAGGTGGCAATGCCGCTTTTTTCACGGGCAACCGTCAGTCTCCGTGGCCCCTCGTGGCTTTCGGCATGGTGGGAGCCAGCATCTCTGGGCTGACGTTCATCGGTGTGCCGGGGTGGGTGATGGGCATCGACATGACCTACATGCAGATGTGCTTGGGGTTTGTGTTGGGATATGCCATCGTCTCCTTCGTGCTTTTACCTCTTTACTACCGCTATCACCTCACCTCCATTTACACCTACCTAGACTACCGTTTGGGCAGAACCAGTTACAAGACCGGGGCTTCGTTCTTTGTCTTCAGCAAACTCTTGGGTGCTGCCGCCAAGTTTTATGTGGTTTGTCGGATTGTGCAGTTGTGTCTTGCCGACACTTTCACGGTTCCCTATCCTGTGGTGGTGCTGGTGGCTTTGTTCCTGATTTGGCTCTACACCCGCAAGGGAGGTATCCGCACTTTGGTGTGGACGGACTTTGTCCAGACTGCGTGTTTGTTGTTGGCGCTGGTGCTGATTCTGCTGAAAGTGGCAAGCATGCTTGACCTGAACTTTCTGCAAGCCATGTCGGTTGTATGGAACGACCCCCATTCGCGCATGTTCGAGTTTGGCGATTGGGCATCGAAGCAGAATTTCTGGAAACAGTTCTTGTCGGGTGTTTTCATCGTGATTGTCATGACGGGACTCGACCAGGACATGATGCAGAAGAATCTCACTTGCAAGAACCTCCGTTCGGCACAGAAAGACATGTGTTCCTACGGACTCCTCTTCGTGCCGGTCAACTTCCTCTTCCTTGCGTTGGGTGTCTTGTTGCTGCTTCTCTATCAGCAGCAGGGTCTTCCGCTTCCTGCCAAAGGTGATGACCTTTTGGCTGGCATCGTTCTCGATGGCACGTTAGGCACAGCCTGCCTCATCTTCTTCACCATCGGGGTCATTGCCAGTGCTTTCTCTTCAGCCGACTCGGCCATGACTGCCATGACCACCAGTTTCTGCATCGATATTTTGGAAAAGGAAAAAGACGAGAAGATGCGTAAGCGTGTCCACCTCTGCATGCTCCTTGCTTTTGTGGTGGTCACATTGATATTCAATGAAATTGGCTCGGGCAGTGTGATGGACCTCATTTACACCTTAGTGTCCTACACCTATGGTCCGCTTCTTGGCCTGTTCTCCTTTGGTCTGTTCACCCAACGGAAACCTCGGGAAGCCTTTGTGCCTTATATCGCCATCGCTTCACCGCTCATCTGCTTGGCCATCAGCCACGTCGTCGGCTATCTCACTGGCTATCAGTTTGGCTATGAGATGCTGATGTTCAATGGCTTATTAACCTTCATCGGATTAATGATTGTATCAAGAAAATGAAATTCATCGATTTGTTTGCCGGTCTTGGGGGATTCCATCTTGCCCTTTCTCGTTTGGGGCATGAGTGTGTCTTCGCATCCGAAATACAGCCCAAGTTGCAAGAACTGTATAGACTCAATTTCCCTAATGTCCCTATTCATGGTGACATCACGAAAATAGCGGAGGCAGACATCCCTCCGCATGAGGTGCTCTGTGCTGGTTTCCCTTGTCAGCCCTTTTCTTTCTCAGGCAAGAAGCAGGGGTTTGACGACGAGTTGGGACGTGGCAACCTTTTCGATGAAATCTGCCGTGTCTTGAACTACCATCACCCCAAGTACATCTTTCTGGAGAATGTTTCTGCTTTGCCTGGTCATGACGGAGGACGCACTTGGAAAATCATTCAGCACAAACTCGACTCTCTTGGCTATGACATCCGTGCGCATATTTTTTCTCCTCATGAGTTCGGGGTTCCTCAGCATCGTCCGCGTTTCTACATCGTCGGAATGTTGCGCAATGAACAGGGTGTCAGCGGACTGCAAAAGTTTCATTTCTACCGTACCGACCCTCATGCTCCCAGCGATGTGCGCAGCATTGTCGATTTCGATGACAACGACCATGTGCAGGCCGTTCGGCGTGGGCTTCATCCTGTCTTCGACGCATGGCAGGAGTTTGTCTATAATGTGACCAAGCGCGATGGCTACATGCCATCCCATTGCATCTTCACGATGGAGTTTGGAGCCGACTACGATTTCGAAGAAATTCCTCCTGCCTTCCAGCCCTTGGAGCAATTGCGTGGTCATCGTGGTTCTTATGGTCAAGTGCTTGAAGGTGAAACACGTGAGGAACTGATTGCTGGTCTTCCATTCTATATGCGGAAGACGAAGTATGAAGACACCTATCCCGAATTTAAGAAAGTTCTCATTCGCCAGAACCGCGAGATGTACCAGCGTCACAAAGACTGGATAGACCCGTGGCTGAAAAAGATTCGGAAATTTCCCCGCACCCAGCGCATGCTGGAGTGGAGTACGAACCAGGACTGGAACTTTAAGAACCATGTCATCCAACTGCGTCCATCAGGCATACGCATCCGTTCGATGAACTACATTCCCACCATCACCCTTTGTACCACGGCTACCCCCATTCTTCCTTTTGTACCCTATCCCTCCAAAGGGGCACTCGACAAACAGGGAAAACCATACACACCCGAAGACTTCCGTTGGGGTCGCTACATCTCCCACAACGAGGCCGCCCGCATCCAATCCATGCAGGAACTCAACTTTGGCACCCTTTCCCGGGTACAGAAGTTCAAGGCACTTGGCAATGCCGTCAACGCTGATGTGGTGGAGATGATTGCCCGAAGGCTTCTTGCCTGCAGTTGAGGCGGAATCCCCTCTTGGGGTTATTGCGAGGGGCTTACCTGCAGGTGAGGTGGAAACAGCCCTGTTTCCGTTCATACTTCACGTAGCATTTCCCTTGTCTCCTCAAGTCGTGCAGCACCTCTGAAAGCACCTGCTTCATCGTTTCATTCCATCTGAGCAAGGCGGCATCCGACTCGTAGGCTCCCGTGATGGGCATAAACTTGTTGTAGGCAATATCCACCGTTGTGCCATAACAATGGCAGGAGTTGGTGGTGGCGTTCTTGTTGCCACGTTGCAGGTTCGACACATCGTCGGTCGTGCGCAACACCGAGGTCACGATGGGCATGTGGAGAGGTAGCCCTTTCACCTGGCAAGAGTCGATGAAATTCAAGCAGATGGTGTTCAGCAGATGTTGTGCCCGTGGCACCAGATAAGGGATGGAATGTGTGAGCCGGTCGATGGAATAGAACGGTGAGTGGCTGATGTTGACCAACTTGTGCTGTTTCACCAGCACCTCGGCCTCCCTTCTGTTTCTCACAGGAGTGATGCCGTGCTTCTGTGCCGCCACAATCTGCACTTCTTGAATGTCGGGGAAACAATCAGCATAACTCCACACACCTCGTACACGGTGTCCGCCTGCTTCCCTTGCTGCCGAATCTGTCATTTCCCCATTGCCGTCAGCCATCTCCGTCGTGTCCTGCGAAGAATCCTCCAGCAGTGGGTCTGTTTCTTCCCAATCCATGTCTGGTTCGGTGTCATCAGACTCCTCCATGGCCAGCAGTACCTTTGCCGCATCTCCATCCTCTGCTGCCATTCCGTTCTCTTCCTCCTGTAATCTTGTGCTTTCTTCCGTTTGTGTCATCAGTCCTGCCGGAACAGATGTCTCCACGTGCATAGGCACCTCGATGCCAAACACATGGCGCACCCCAGCGAAAAGACCTGTCACGACTGTGAAAGCGACGAGGAATTTCCACTGGCTATATTTTTTCTTTTTCTTTTCCATTTTCTTCATTCCTCCCTCATCCTCTGCCCGAATTTTCAATCATCTCTCTCATTTTCCGATTCAACTGCTCAGCATTCAGCAACTGCTCAATGCTCAGGTGCATCCTCCAGCGCCAATAGTGCCGTGGCTTGGCCGGGATGTTGATGCGCTCTCCGTTCGGGTCGGGCAACCTAAGGGTTTCATCCATCGACAGCCAGTCTTGCAGCGACAGCAGCGTCAGAGCCGACGGACAGAAAAGGTGAGCCGAGACAATCTCCTCGCATAGCCATCCCGGAGCAGGGTGGGGAGCCGTCCCGTCTTTATAGAGGGCATTGTTGTAGAACTGCTGTGCACGTTCCACATCTTCATCCCACCACATGCGCAATGGCGGCATATCATGTGTAGAGATAGTGGCCACCGACCTGTAGGGGTTCTCCCACAGATGGCCAAACTGCAGGTAGGGCGATTTGGGCATTGTCTGAATTTCCAACGAAAGAATCCTCAAGTCGTTCATCACCCATCCCACACTCTCTGGCACCATGCCCAAGTCTTCGGCACACACCAGCATGCGGGTCGATTGGGTCAGTGCAGGCAACTTCCGCATGGCCTCTTCGTACCAGAAGCGGTTGTGCCGCTTGTAGAAGTAGTCATTATACAGGCGGTCAAATGCCTCCTTCTCGTGTTGCAGCAGCGACTGGTAGATAAAGTCCTTCTGAGCCGCAATGCGTGGGTGATACATGTCGGGATGCCTTCTGTCTGGTACAAAAAGCACACACGAGGCCAGGTCGTAGAGTCCATCCCTCAGGGCGATGCTGTCCTCGTCGGTCTTGCCGGCAAAGGCAGCCTCAATCTTGCGCTGACTGCCATACTCATCCCTCAGGTCATAACGTCCGTCGGTGCGTGGCTTCAGGTAGATGCTCTTCACCAAATCGGCACGATAGCCAAAGACCTTCTCCAGGGTCCAGTCGGCAATGTAGGGGCGAGTCATGAGTTCAGGGTTGAAACGCATGCCGTAACTCTCAATCTCGTCCACTGTCATTGGCAGCGACGGTGAGAACTGTCCCAACAGGCCGTGTACCGAGTGCATCGGGATGTCCCAGATGCGGAAGAACCCCAGCACGTGGTCTATCCTGTAGGCATCGAAATATTCAGCCATCTTCTGGAAACGGCGAATCCACCAGCGGTAGCCATCCTGTGCCATCGCCTCCCAGTTGTAGGTGGGGAATCCCCAGTTCTGCCCGTTTTTTGAAAAATCGTCGGGAGGTGCGCCGGCCTGTCCGTCCAGATTGAAGAGATGTGGCTCCGACCATGCCTCCACACTCGTGCGCGAAATGCCAATCGGAATGTCGCCCTTGATGATGATGCCCTTCTTGCGAGCCTCCTCCCTCACCTCCTTCAGTTGCAGATGCAGTTGATACTGAACATAATAGAAGAACGCAACACCCTCGTAGGCGTTTCCGTCTTTTGCCACCAACTGCTCAATGTCCTTTTTGTTGTAAGTGCTATATTCTGGCCATCGGGCGAACTCTGCCGTCTGGTACAAATCTCTCAAGTAAGAAAACGCGGCATAAGGAATCAACCAGTCTTTATTCTCCTCAAAAAATGCCTTGAAGCCCTCGCTCTCCAGCACCTCCTTCCCCTCCTGGGCATACGCTCTCCGCAGATAATCCATTTTCAGTCTAATCACCTTCTCATAGTCCATCTCCTTCGCCTCGTTCATCTTCTGCTGCTTCATCATGAACTTCTCCATCACCAGACGGTCGTTCAGCCTCGGCAAGGCATTCAGGTCGCAGTAGAGCGGATGCAGCGCAAACACCGAGATGGCATTATAGGGATAGGAATCCTGCCAGGACCCCATCGTTGTTGTGTCGTTGATGGGCAGTATCTGTATGGCATGCATCTTCGTCTGCACCGCCCACTGAATCAGCAACTTCAGGTCGCCAAAGTCGCCCACGCCAAAACTCCTGGACGACCGCAGCGAAAACACGGGAATCACCACACCAGCCACTTTCCAACTGTCGCCGTTCAACCTCACCTGCCCGTCTGTCTTGACCCACATCTGCCGGGGTTGCAGTTTCGGACAGCGTAGGCGGCGGTTCAGTCCTCCCTCCCATCGCAGGATGCGTCCATCGCCATCCACCACCACATATTTGTATTCAGCCTCGTCAAACAACATGTCAGCATCGATGTTCAGAGCCCATTCCTGCAGGTTGATGAGTGCCATCCGGTGTGGTCGTTCCCACTCGCCCAATTGCGGAGTGCTGCCACACACAGCCAGCCATTCTCCTTTCTTGAGCCGAGGCTCCACCACACGCAGTTGCAGAGTCGAAGAATAGAGCGTGTCAATCGGTGCATTACCGTCCGGCTGCGCACCCACACACTCCGTGTAGGCCGACGAAAACAGCGGCAAGTCCTCCGGGATGGGACGCCACTTGTCGCTCAGCACATATTGTTCGGTGATACCGTCTAACGTCACTCGGTGAGGGGCCACCTCCCATTCGGTCCACACCAGCACTCCGTCGCGCCACATGGCATACTGATACTCTAGAGCCACCACATCGCCCTTCGGAGGCTGCTGCACGTCCAACTCCATCTCTCCGCTCCATCTCAGGCCATCTTTCGTCTGCAACCGATATTCATCCACAGCCGTCTTTCTGTTGCTCTTCCCAACCATCCACAACTGCACACGCAACTCCTCACCCCATTGGGTGCGGTATTCTATCTCAAAACGCAATTTCATTTTTCTCTTAGATTTATTTATTCTTGGTGCAAAAATACATAAAAATGTTGAATCATCGTGCCTACCGCTCAAAAAAATGGATAAAATCTTCCAGAGTCTTCCTTTTCCGTGCTTTCTGTGCCTCCTTTTTTTGATTATACCCAATGATACCTTGTTGCCCGTGCATTTCCATGAGAAGTTATCAATGGTGTCTTGCAGAGACCTTCAATGAGGTTGCGCACTTGCTTTTGCGTCAGGATGCCGTCGAATGCCGCAACAAAGTCACTCATAGGTGCTTCGCCGTTGCGTTGTATCACATAATAGACAGTTTGGATATGGTTGATGTCGTATTGCTGGGCAATGGTCCTAACATGGGGCTTATATAGCAAATATCGAGAAGAAAGGACATAGCCAAAATAGGAATCCTCTGCTATCAACCCCATTTCCAGCAGTTTGGGACAACTTTCACCGTGCAAAGTTACAACTATTCTTTGGATTGGGCAAGATTCTATAATATATTTCTTGAAAAAGAGTGTATTTATAATGTAATTATTTGGTTATTAGGGGGCTAATTCTGTGATTTATTTCGGATTTTATTGTAAGGAATAATATTTTCCAGAGTCCTTTTTTCTGCGTTTTCGGTGTCTTCTTTTCTGCGTGAGATACACCCCAATTGCTTCTTAGGGTACTTCGTGGCTTTGTCTTAGAAACAAATTGGGATAATCATTATAGTTTAGTCCAATGATTATTATTGGAACCAATTATTGGGAATTATCGGAAATTATTGTCCCCCAAAAACAATGCGGCTTGCCGCATCATATAAACTATTATTGTTCACCTACTTAAGAAACAAATTACCATAATTAAAATAATTTCATCCACAAATTTTAATTATACTCAAGTTTCGGAAGTACACAACTTGTTCATTTTAACACGAACCTTTAGATCGGCGTAGCCAATTACGCGAATATACACAAAACTATGCAGCACAAGAAACTATCACACAAAGCACCTTCTGTGCGACGAAGAACACGAAAACCATCCGGATGGTTCGTGAAATTCGTCGCCGTCCACGGCTTCGAGTGATAGGAATACTATCCGCATGGTTCGTATTCATTCGTGAAATTCGTGTTTAGATAAAAAACATCGGAAC
>DGSP01000011.1:9346-45591 GCA_002393555.1 Prevotellaceae bacterium UBA4359 | reverse complement strand
CGGTGCTGGCCGTATGGGGCATGCTCCTACCACCTGTGGGAGATGTGGAGCAAAACTTGCTCATCCTCGTTGCTCAGTTCCTTGTGTTTGCTGCCACATTGTTAGGCATTGGCAGTACCTTTGAGAGGTTTCTGCTACGGATGCAGGGAAAGATTGTGTTTAGTGAAGAGAGGAAGTCGTGATGACTTTCTCTCTTTTCGTGTTAATTTGTTAATTTGTTAATTTGTTAATTTTTTCAGATTACACAGATGGCTTTCCTGCTGAAAGCCCCATCTGGCTGGTTTTCCAAGAGTCGCTTGCGGCTCTCCAATCTGTGTAATTTGCCGTAATCTTTTCTAAAAAATCTGTGTAATCTGTGAAATCTGTGGTGAAAAAAAGGTCTGTGCTTTCTGTGTTTTCTGTGTGAGAAAACCGTTGATGGGTGAATGGGTCTGTCCCCCCTCCGTCACCTTGTGAGGGAGAACTTCATGCTGACACCGAAGTCGGCGGTGGTGGTGGGATAGGAGGACTGGGAGACGAGGGGAACGTTGCGCTGCCAGTCGAGGAAGCCGGAGAGGGTGAGCAGACGGGAGAAGGTGTAGTCGGCTGAGATGGCCAGTTTGTAAGCGGTGGAGCCGCCGGTGGCGGTGGTGACGGCTGTCTGTATGTTGCGGTTGAGGGCGTTCTGCAGACGGTAGGAGAAGTCGGCACGGATGTTGAGGTCGTGGCTCACGCCGCGTGTGCGGCTGTTGGTGCTGCTGGAGGCGTTCTTCTCGTCCTGTTTCTTGCTTTTGCTGCGCTTGGCCTTGGACTTGCGGCCTTCGTTGCTCTGGATGGATTTGGCTCCGAAGAGGTTGAGGTCTTTGATGCGGTAGCCCATGCCGATGACGAAGTCGTTGGAGAAGTTTTCGGTGAGTGCCACGCTGGTCATGGAGAGGTTGAGGGTGCGCGTCTTGCGGTATTCGAGTTTGGCGGTGAGGCCGCTGTTGAAGGTCATATCGACTCCGATGAGGGGGGAGAAGGTCTCGTTGATGCTGACGGTGGAGACGTTGTACATGGAGGAGGGGATGGGATTGCCTGTGGTGACTTCCTTGATGAAGCCCCAGCCGTTCATGTATTCCATGTAGTTGGAGTAGGAGTTGTAGGCTCCGACGGAGTAGATGCTCTTGTAGGCGTGGTTGATGTTGAAACTCTTGAAGTGGTCGGAGAACCAGGGGAAGAGTCGGGTCAGGCCGCTGTACTTGACGCTCCAGTTGGGCATCATGCGGGTGAGGGCGGGGAAGATGTCGAGCGGCACTTTGATGGCATTGTTGCCGCAGTAGGCGGAGAGGAAGGCTGGCACCATGACGTCGGCTGAGTAGAGTTGCACGTTGCCGTTGGTGGGGTCGTAGGCTTTTCCTGCCCAGTCGGGGCCTGCTGCCTGGGGGTAGGTCATGGTGGCGTATTTCTGTTCGAGGCGGTTCTGGATGACGGGGAGGTTGTTGAGGAACTTTTCGAAGTGCTTGGAGCGGTAGTTGTTGTTGATGTTGCCGCCCGACTCGAAGGCGGAGCCGAGGGAGATGACGGTCATGGCGAAACTGCCGCTCTGGGTCTTGGGCATGCCTTCGTACATGAACTGGATGCTCTTGGTCTTGTTGACGGTGCGGGTGGCGGTGAGGTCTATCTTGAAGTCTTTGAAGGGCTCGATGGTGGCTTTGAGTTGGAGGTCTTCCATCAGGGCGGTGGTGGCAGGGGTGGTGATGTTGGACTCGTTCTGCATGAGCCAGCCGTTGCGGGCTGCCTTGTCGATGTAACTGTCGTCCACGGCTCCGAAGGCGAAGCCGAGTCCCGGAGAGAGCATGCCGTTGACGCTCTTCTGGCCGAAGGCATCGCCTACCTCTGTGCGGAAGCCGGGGAGGGTGAGGGCATAGGTGTTGCGGTAGGAAACGCTTATGTTGCGCACCGACATGAGGCCACGGGCAAAGACTTGGGCGGTCTTGTACCAGGTGAGGTTCTCCAGCGGTTGCTTGGCCACGACGTGTATCTTGACGGGGATGCTGTCGTGGTTTTTCACGCGGATGGTGTTGGCATCGACTTTTTTGTAGCGGAGGCGGTAGGTCTTGCCTTCGGCTGTGGTGGCGCGCACGACGAGGCGCTTGGAGTTCTGTCCGTGCTTCACTTCGATGTCGGTGGAGTCGTTGAGGGTGACTTCTTTGGTGAAGCCTTTTTGTTTCTTGCCTGCGTCGCCATTCTTGGTGTTCTTGGCGGTCTTGGTGCTGCCTGTTTTTTTCTCGTCGCCTTCGCTCTCGCCTTCTCCGTTCTTCTTTGCCTTGGCTTCGGTTCTGCTGTTGCGGCTGGCGGTCTTGCGGCTGGTCTGGTTGCCAGCGTTCTTGCTGGTGCCGGTGAGCCGCTTTTCGGTGTCGGCCAAGAACTTCCACTTTTTGTAGAGGGTCTCCAGGTTGAGTCGGCCATTGATGTTGAGGGTGCGTTGGGTGCTGACGGTGTGGCCGAGCGAGGTGCCGTCGTCGAGTTCGGTGCCTCGGGTCCAGTTGTAGTTGGCGTTGTAGTTGGCATCGGCTGTCACCCAATCGAGGATGGGTATCTTGTTGAATGGCACCTGGTAGGAACTTGTGAAGGTGCTGCGATAGGTGAGCGGACGGCCAAAGGACTTGAGGCTGCGGATGACAGAGTCTTTCCATGCCGAATACTCGTCGGGGTAGAGGTGCTTGTTCACCACCACGTTGGGTTCTTCAATCTCGGCATGGGTGGAGGAGGTCCACGACATCTTGAGGGCCTTGAAGATGTCCCACTTGACGGTGAGGTCGCGGTTCCACAGTATCTGGTCGGCAAAGACGACGGGGAGTTTGGTGCCGGCATCGATGTCGCGCTCCTGAAATTCGTAGTAACTGCGTGTGAGGTCGGTGTTGAAGGAGATGCTCTGTGGCAGCCACTGGAGGTTCTGCGCCTTGAGGATGTCGAGCCACTTGGACTTGCCTTTCAGTTTCTTGAAGGGTTCCCATGCCTTGTATTTGGGCGAATAGTTGTAACTCAAGTTGAGTTTCCAGTTTTCCTCGTTTTCATACACCGTCGTCTCGCCTGTCTTGTAGCGTTTGCTGTAACTGTAACTGAAGGAGAAGTTGGCGGGGTCGTAGGGCATGGGCTTACGGCTCTGCACTCCTGAACGCCAGTTGCTGAGGGAGAAGTTCTTGTTCTTCACGATGCTCTCCGTCAGGCTGCTGAGCGAGTCGCGCTCTGCCTTGTTGCGGCACTCGTCGAGGGCATCCTTGAGCAGCATGTCGGTGTCGAACGGGTTGTATTTCGGCGAAATCTTCTGCCAGGAGTAGGAGTAGTAGAACGGCAGGTTCATTTTCCACTTCTCGGGGAAGAACTTGCCCAACTCTATCTGGGTGGTGATGCTCCATTCGTAGAGATTGTCTTTGCGGCGTTCATTCACACGTTCTTCCAGACCGCCAAAGCCCGCAGTCTCCACATGGCCTGAGACGTTGACAGAGCCAAGGTCGGACAACTGCACATTCAGGTTGCCCTGTGCTGCCCAGCCTCCCTCTTCGCTGTAGTCTTGCATGCGGAGTTCGTTGACCCACACCTCCACATTGCCTGTGCGACGGCCATTGTTGCGCACACCAATCATCATGGTCCGCACTTCGCCCAACGAGGGGTTGCCGATGATGCTGACTTTGTTGCTGGGGCGGTTGTCGTCGTACTTGTAGTAGGCTTTGGTGTAACTGGCTCCGCCTTCTGCCCTGGCCTTGTTGCGCTCGTGCTTCAGGTCGGTGAAGATGCTGAAGTCGATGTCGAGCATGTTCTCTTCGGGCCACACGGCTCTGCACCCCTGGGTGGTGTAGGTGTCGTAGTGTCCTGCCGGGGTGAGTTTGAGCGGTATCTCGTATTCGTAGTAGTTGCTCTTGTAGTCGCTGCCGATGCGCAGGAACATACTCATCTGGTTGTCTTGCAGTTCGGTGTCGCCCTCCATCGCATGGGCATGGACAAACATCTGCAGGTGCTTGTAGTTGCGGAAGTCCATGTTCATGGTCTTATAGACGGCACGTGCATCGCCTGTGGCGAGGTTTTCCACCGTGAGGGCCAGTGCCTGCTCGTTCTCTTGGGTGAGTTGTGGCTGCGAGGGGTCGAGTGTGCGGGTGATGCCGGGGGGCAGCACATAGTTGACGGGGGTCTTGTCGTTGTTCTCCTCAATGTTGATGGCTGAAGGAACGAGGGTGCCGCTCACGCTGGGCTTCTCGTCGGTGTAGAGAGGCTGGGTGTAGTTGCGCCATTCGCCCCTGACGAGGTCGAGGTTGGCCAGACGCACGACAATGGGTTCCTTGAAGCCTGTCATGTACATACGCATGAAGCGGATGCTGGAGAGGTCGTTGATGCTGCCTTCCTTGCCTTCGTAACTCTCGATGGGGATGCGGAAGAGGTACCATGTGGCATATTCCTTGTTGCCATTGCGCAGACCGACGGATGTCTCGCGCGAATCGACGATGAAGTTGTGGCCCACTGTCATGTCTTCGGGGCGCAGGCTGACGTGATACTCGAAGAAGTTTTCATACTCGTTCATCGTGTAGTCTAAGTTTACATCCTCGGCATCGGGTGTGCTCTTGTAGGCTGTTGAGTAACTTTCGCGCGACTCGCTGGTGTTGGGCGAGTTGCCTTCGGGAGAGTTGATGAACTTGTAGCGTTCAAGAATGGAGGTGCGCTGCTCGTCGAAGTCGCTGCCACGGAAGTAGTGGTAGTCGTCGCCAGCGGGGTCGTTGTAGATGGAGTCATAGACGGCTGCATTCACCTTGCCCTGCATGGCACTGAGATAGTCGGCATAGATGCCGAAGGTGCGTTCGTCGGCATCGGCCAGACCGTTCAGACCGATGTCCTGACGGGGACGGGCTCCGCTCTCGTTGGAGAAAGAATAGACCACCGACTTCTCGCTGGGCACACGTCCCCAGGTGGTCTCGGTGTAGGTGGAGGCGGAACTGACGGGCATGCCGCTCTCGTAGAACTTCTTGCCGTCCTTCAGCACATCTTCGCTGATGTCGCCAAGGTCGATGTAGAAGTCGCCTCCGTAGCGGTGGTCGTCCTTTGTGTAGATGAAGGGGTCGAGCATCCAGAACTCGATGTACTGGATGTTGCTGGTCTCGAAGTCGCTGGTGTCCAACTTCCTCATCATGCCGCCCCAACGCTTTTCGGGATTGTTCAGACGTGCATGCTCATCCACGTCGGTGTCGAGGTTGTAGGGGCCGCGCTCGCTGGGGTAGTAGGCCATGTTGAGGATGCTGAGCGTGTTGCTTTCGCCCATGTTGGTGTCGCGGTTGGGATAGATTTCTCGCACATAGACCTCGCGCACATAGTGGTTGGAGAGTTGGTCGAGGTCGCTCTTGATGTGGCCGGGGGTGAGCGACGAGGAACGGCGGGTGAAGAGCGGGTCGATGTTGTACCAAGCCAGACGGGCACGGTTGTAGCCATACTTCACATCGTTGGTCAGTTTGCCGTATTCGAGGTGGGAAGGGGTGGATGAGAGCATCCATTCCTTGGGATTGCTCACGTCGATGGGTGTCTTGGTGTTCTCAAAGTCGTCCAGATAGGAGGCGTTGCCCTGAGTGCCGCTGGCTGTTCCTGCTTTCAGTTGTGCATACTCGCCCGTGAAGGAGATGGTGGAGGGGGCGGTGAGGTTGAGGAAGGGCAGTTTGTCGAGCATGTTGGTCAGCCACTGCGAGTTCTGCTTCCAGTTCATGTGCAGTCCCCACAGCGTGTTGTTGAGCGGTTCGGCCCCCATTGCCACTTTTGAGGTGAGGGGTTTCTCGCTCACTTTCAAGAAGGTACCGCCGATGTTGAAGTTCTTGCTGAAGTCGTAGTCCCAGTTCACACCCAGCATTGTCTTCCGCATGAGCGAGTAGTCTTCCTGACTTTCAAGGCTCACGCTCACGTTGGTGCCGGCATCGAGGATGCTCTGGTTGATGATGGTGACGATGCCGTTGCGGTAATCGACGGTGTAGTCGCTGCCTTCGGTCAGTTCCACACCACCGGCGGTAACCACGACTGAGCCTTGGGGAATGTAGGAACTGCCCAGTTCTATCTGGCTTCCGCTCGATGCCTTGTATTCGCCTTCCAGCGAGAACTTGTTCTTCTCGGCAATCTGCCGCGCCACCGTCTTGGTGGAGTCGTAGAGCGCATCGTAGCAGTATTTTTCGACCAATGCAGGGTCATTGCCAAACTTCTCCCGTAGCCAACTGCCGAAAGGCTCCACCACAGGGAAGATGATGCGTCCTGTGCTGGACTCGATGGTATAGCCCTCTACAAAGTCAAACTTTCCGTTACCGTTGGGCACCGACTTGTTGCTGTCGTCCAAACGGTCTAAGTTCATCATTTTCAACAGGGTGGTCTGCTTGTAAGCCTCTTCGGGGATGTAACTGAGTTTCACACCTGTCGTGTCGCTCAGGTACTTGATGTCGAGTTTGAACTTCTCCTTCTGGATGGACTGTGCCCTCAGGCTATAGACGTTCTTCATCATCAGATCCCAGTTGCCGATGCGGGGCGAGTTGCTGGTGTTTTTTAGCAACTTCACATACAGGGCACGGTCGTTGTCTTTCTGGTCAGAAGAGAACTCGCCGACCTGATAAGTTTGTCCGTTGTAGGTGTATTCAAAGGCGACAGCCAGCACCTGATTGGACTGAAGAGTGGATTTCAGGCTCACATAGCCAAGGTGCTTATTGAGAGTGTATTCCGATGCCGTGAGCAAGCGGGCATTCTCCACTTTCTCATATTCCACACCGCCCTGCATGATGGCATCCAGCATGCTGCTTGTCTTGTCGGTATAGCGAGCATCGTCATAGGCTGCCCCCACCAGCGTGGAATAGAGCGTATTGCTGGAGTTGCTGGGGTTGTTGGAGCCTGTGCCTGCCCAATTGGAATTAACAATCTTCTGTCTTTCAGCCAAATCGACCAGACCGATGATGTTGCGTGTGTTTTCTGTTGCACCTCCTGTATTGGTCACCCACAATTCGATGCGGTTGATGGTGATACCACTGGTGATGTTAGGCAGCGACGAGCAAGCCTTGTCGTAGGTGTCGTGGAAGTAGTGTGCCAAAAAGAAATGGCGGTTTTCGTCATAGTCGTAGGCCTGAATCTCGTAGGTGTTTAACTGGCTTCCTCCCTGACTGCTCACCGTCTTCGACACCGACTTCTTTTGGCTCACCACGGCTTGAAGCCTAAGACGACCGAACTGCAGGTCGGTCATCACACCAAACAGTGAGTTGGACCCCTTGATAAGGCTCGAATTGGTGGGGAAGGTGATGTTACCAGCCTCAATCTTTTTCACAATCTCGTCCTCCTTACCCTCGTAGGCCAGTTTCAGGTTCTTGGAGTCGAAGTCGAAGGTGGCTTCGGTGTTGTAGTTGATGTTGAAGTCCATCTTGTCACCCACCTTTGCATTGACGCTGATGTTGATTTTCTCGTCAAAATCAAAGGCTTTGGTGGTGCGGTTGCGCTCCGAAAGAGACGGATTATCAGTGAATTTATAGTTGTAGCCGAACTTCAGTTCCGCGCTTCCCTGTGTCTTGATTTGCACACCGCCAGGGCCAAAGATTTTCTCGGCAGGGCCAAGGTCGAAGTGCATGTTGGTGAAATCAAACTTCTCCTTTCCTTTCGTCACGAACAAAGAGTCATTCCGCATTTTGAAGTGTTTCCAGAACGACTGCTTCTCACCCCACTTCAGGTACTCTTCGGGGGTCATCATCCAAGGTTGGCTGAGGAACTTGTCACCCAACTTCGTACCCACCTTGTAATAGCCTGATTTCACGTCATATACCGCCGTATCGGGCTTCAAGTTTTCGGGGTCTTGAAGGTCCATCGAGAAGTTCTCGCCACGCACATCTTTAGGGTAATCCGTCTTCTTCACTCTCACGGTGTCAGCAGACCGAACACCTAATGACGAGAATGCGTGACTATTGCCTACTGCTGCAATAGCGCTCATGCTCGTCATAACCAATAAGATATATAATATATTTCGAAGAGTCTGCTTCAAACCAATCGTCAATATTGCAAGGCTTCCAGAGCCTGTTCTTCCTTGTTTCTACCATTAGAAACGTAGAAATCACCACATTATTGTATTAAGGGCCGAAAATTTAGGACTCTGATTCAAGGCAGTTCTTCCTTTCCCGACAAACAAAAAACTCAGAAGGTGGACATCTCATGCCAGATGTCCACCTTCTGAGTTCATATCATATCTGTCAATCAGAACTCTGCGGTCTTTGGAGTGCGTGGGAACGGTATGACGTCGCGAATGTTCTGCATGCCTGTGACGAAGAGGATGAGACGTTCGAAACCGAGACCGAAACCAGCATGGGGGCAGGAACCGAACTTGCGGGTGTCGAGATACCACCACATGTCCTTCATCGGGATTTGACGCTCCTCAATCTCGCCCATCAGTTTGCCGTAGTCTTCTTCACGGACAGAACCACCGATGATTTCACCAATCTGGGGGAAGAGCACATCAGTACCTTGCACTGTCTGTGCCATCTCCTTGCCGTCAAGCACGGGGTTCTTTTCGTCTATCTTCATGTAGAAGGCTTTGATAGCCTTGGGGTAGTGAGTCATGATGACGGGCTTCTTGAAGTGTTCCTCCACAAGGAACCGCTCGTGCTCGCTGGCAAGGTCGTCGCCCCACTGGCAGGGGAACTCAAACTTCTTACCATCCTTAATGGCTTGCTGCAGAATACGGATACCTTCTGTGTAGTCAAGGCGCACGAAGTCTTGCTTCAAGATGCCTTCGAGGCGTTCGATAAGCCCCTTATCTATCATCTTGTTGAGGAACTCCAAGTCGTCTTTGCAGTTGTCGAGTGCCCACTTCACGCAGTACTTGATGAAGTCCTCTTCGAGGTCCATCAAGTCATCCAAGTCCATGAAGGCGATTTCCGGCTCAATCATCCAAAACTCAGCCAAGTGGCGAGGGGTGTTAGAGTTTTCGGCACGGAAAGTGGGGCCGAAGGTGTAGATGGCTCCGAGGGCCGTGGCACCCAGTTCGCCTTCCAACTGACCTGAAACGGTGAGGGAAGTCTGCTTACCGAAGAAATCGTCGTCGTAGATGATGCTACCGTTTTCGTCCTTCTTCAGGTCGTAGAGGTTCTTGGTGGTCACCTGGAACATCTGACCTGCACCTTCACAGTCGGAAGCCGTAATGATGGGGGTGTGGAAATAGAAATAACCATGCTGATGGAAGTAAGTGTGGATGGCCATCGCCATATTATGACGAATGCGCATCACAGCACCAAACGTGTTGGTGCGCAGACGCATGTGGGCATGCTGACGCATATACTCGAAGGACTGTCCTTTCTTCTGCATCGGATAGTCGGCTGGACACTCGCCAAACACTTTGATGTCGGTAGCCTGCACTTCGACAGCCTGTCCAGAACCGATGCTCTCCACCATCGTGCCTGTCACTGAGAGACATGCGCCAGTGGTGATAAGTTTCATCATCTCAGGGTCGAACTTCTCCACATCGGCCACTACTTGTACGTTCTTGATGGTGGATCCATCATTAAGAGCGATGAAGTTGACAGCCTTGCTGCCACGCTTCGTGCGTACCCAACCCATTACGGTGACCTCCGCACCGAAGTCGGTACGCTGAAGAAGGTCTATGATTTTTGTACGTTTCATATCTTTTGAAGTTAGAAGTTAGGAGTTAGGAGTTAGGAGTTAGGCTGACGCGATGCACGTAATCCGCATGGCAACTCCTAACTCCTAACTTCTCACTCCTAACTGAATTATTCATAATGTCCTGTGTGCAGCATGGCCACTTCCTGTTCGGTGAGGAAACGCCAGTCGCCACGTTTGATACCTTTCTTGGTGAGGCCGGCAAACATCACGCGATCGAGTTTGCATACCTTGTAGCCGAGGCTTTCGAAGATGCGGCGCACGATGCGGTTCTTACCCGAGTGAATCTCGATACCCACCTGCTTACGGTCAGTGTCGGAAGCGTAATTGATTGCATCGGCCTTGATGTCACCATCTTCGAGCGTGATGCCTTCGGCTATCTGCTTCATGTCGGCAGCGGTCAGGTTCTTGTCGAGGAAGACGTGGTAAATCTTCTTCTTCAGGAACTTAGGATGGGTGAGTTTGGAGGCCATATCACCATCGTTAGTGAAGAGAAGCACCCCCGTGGTGTTGCGGTCAAGACGCCCAACAGGGTAAATGCGCTCACGGCAGCAGTTTTTCACGAGTTCCATCACCGTTTTGCGCTGCTGCGGGTCATCAGAAGTAGTCACGTAGTCCTTCGGCTTGTTGAGAATGACATACACCTTCTTCTCGATGTTCACAAGTTGGTCGTGGAAATGCACCTGATCCGTGCGTTGCACTTTCGTTCCAAGTTCGGTAACAACCTTTCCATTGACCGACACGACACCAGCCTGAATGAACTGGTCGGCTTCACGACGAGAGCAGACGCCTGCATTAGCCAAAAACTTGTTAAGGCGGATAGGAGCATTGGGATCTTCAAGATACTCTTTGTACTCAATCTGCTTCTTCATGCTATACTTAGCATTGGGATTGTAGTCGGCAGAGTGTGGACGATAGCCACCACGCTGCTGATAGCCGCCACGCTGATTGTTGTAGCCACCACGCTGCTGATAGCCACCACGCTGATTGTTGTAGCCACCACGCTGCTGATAGCCACCACGTTGCTGGTAGCCACCACGCTGCTGGTAGCCACCGCGCTGCTGATAGCCGTTCTGCTGTTCGAAGTTTCCTTCTTGATCACCATTGGGCTGATAGCCACGCTGCTGATAACCACCATTGTTGTAGCCACCACGTTGCTGATAGCCACCACGTTGCTGGTAGCCGCCACGCTGCTGATAGCCACCACGTTGCTGATAGCCACCATGATTATTGTAAGGACGCTGCTGGTAGCCGCCACGCTGCTGATAGCCACCTTCTTCAGAGGAAGAAGAACCACCGAAGCCTGCTGGACGGAAACCACGCTCGTTCTGCACACCATTTGAACTGTAGGCAGCACGGTCGTTTCGGTTGAAACGAGGACGCTGCGGACGGTCACCCCTATTGAACTGTGGACGACCACCATAACTGTTTTCACGGTTGTAGGATGGACGGAAGCCCTCACGGTCACCGCCATTGTTATCAGATTTCTCTTCTGCTGCAGGTGCATTGCCCTGCCATTCTTCAAGTTCAGACATAATTTAATTTACAATTTGACAATTAACAATTTACAATTTATTTTTTAGACTGTATATTCTTCGATTTTACGATTGCGGTATCAACTATCGCTTTTACATTCTACAAATCCTCACATCCCTGTATAACTGTGGGGAGTGATAGCGCGAAGTTCGGCTTTCACGCTCTCCGACACCTCCAAACCATCTATAAAGTCTGCGATGCTCTCGCTGGTGATGGCCGCATTAGTACGGGTGAGAGCCTTGAGTGCCTCGTAGGGGTGAGGATAGGCTTCACGCCGCAGAATCGTCTGGATGCCTTCGGCACAAACGGCCCAGCAGCCATCGAGGTCGCGATTGATGGCATCCTGATTGAGCAGGAGTTTGCGCAGTCCCTTCAGAGTAGATTGAATGCTGATGACCATGTGACCCATCGGCACTCCCACATTGCGAAGTACTGTCGAGTCTGTGAGGTCACGCTGCAAACGGCTCACCGGCAGTTTTTGGCTAAGGAAGGCAAGGACGGCATTGGCCATGCCAAGGTTGCCCTCTGAGTTCTCAAAGTCGATGGGGTTCACCTTGTGAGGCATAGCCGACGACCCCACTTCGCCTGCCTTGATTTTCTGTTTGAAGTATTCCATCGACACATACATCCAAAAATCCCTGTCGAGGTCGATGATGATGGTGTTGATTCGCTTCATGGCATCAAAGATGGCACCCATGTTGTCATAGTTACTGATTTGGGTAGTCCATTGCTCACGCTCCAAACCAAGTTTTTCGCTTACGAACTTATTGCCAAAGGCTTTCCAGTCATAGTCAGGATAAGCAACATGGTGAGCATTGTAGTTGCCTGTTGCGCCACCAAACTTGGCCGTAATCTTGCATGCCTTGAGTTGGTTCAGTTGCTCAGTGAGGCGATAGACATACACCATCACTTCCTTGCCCAGACGAGTGGGCGAAGCGGGCTGTCCGTGCGTCTTTGCCAGCATGGGGATGTCTTTCCACTCATCAGCATACTCCTTCAGTTGGCCAATTAGTTCCTCCACCTGCGGATAGTACACCTCAGCAAGTGCGTCCTTAATGCTGAGCGGCACCGATGTGTTGTTGATGTCCTGACTGGTCAAGCCAAAGTGAATGAACTCTTTATATTGGTCAAAATTGCCAATCTTGTCCAGTTCTTCCTTGATAAAGTACTCCACTGCTTTCACGTCGTGGTTGGTCACTTTCTCAATGTCTTTCACCCGCTGAGCATCTGCCTCGGAAAAGTTGCGGTAGATGTTGCGTAAACGCTCAAAAAGAGCATGGTCAAAGTCCTTCAACTGGGGAAGAGGCAACTCGCACAACGTGATGAAATACTCGATTTCAACACGCACACGATACTTGATAAGTGCATATTCTGAGAAATAAGAAGCCAGACTCTCAGTCTTGCCTCTGTAGCGGCCGTCAATAGGCGAGACAGCCGTAAGTGCATTCAGTTTCATATCTATTTCCTTCTATTTTTTCTTCTTTCTACGCTTTCACTTGTATAATGATGTGGCGTCTCCAAGACGCCTCAAGTCGGTTGTTACGATATTTTAGATTTTAGTGTTTCCGTATGTTTCCCTGCCAGTTTTTCTTCCATTTTATGGCATGTTCTGTCTCTTTTTCGGCTGCAAAGTTACGTTTTTTCAGTAGAATAAATGTAGCCAAGGGAGAAGAAACAGAGAAGTCCCCTCACTTTTTATGTCTTTTTAACGATTTTGTCACTTTCTCACTGCCTTTCCACCGCCGAAATGCGGAAGATGGTATAGACTTCTATCACAACAAAAATCACAAACAACACCAACCACGATGTCGGTCCCACATACAAGCCGCCATAAAAACCTGCGGGCAACCACATCACTACGGCAGCCAACACCAATGCCACCATGCCAAACACACGCTGATGGTACAAACGTCGCATGGTCAGTTCTTTAGGGTCACGCTGAGCGTAACGAAGATAAAAGGGTTCTTGGGCAAATCGGCCCACGGCCATCAGCACCACACCGACAGCAAACACCCACATGGCGACATCGCGTAGAGGCAACCACACTGCGGCACCGACAACCACCAAAGTTTCGCCCACAGCCTCCTGCAGACCCAACATTCGGTCTTTCGTCATTTTACCACTCCCCTTCTCCATCATTCGTCATCCTCCACAATGAAGATGTCCTCATTGTCTGTCTTCATGAAATAGCGTCCACGCGCCACCTCCTTCACCGCTTCGGGGTCATGCTTCAGCGCATCCAGTATCTTCTTGTCCTGAGCAAACTTGCGGTTATACTCATCGATTTCCCCTTTTAGCCGCGAGATTTCCCGCTGTTGGGCAAAACGGTTCATCAGGCTGCTCTCGCCCACAAAACCGATGAAGGCGGCAAACACCAAGAGTGCCACCACATATTTAAGTTTGAAAAACCACTGTTTGACGTTACTTTTCATACATTCTTCTCAATCACGAGGTTAAACACACTTGATTTTTTCTCTCTTTATCGGGTGCAAAGATAAGGAAAAAAAGAAAAGGAGAAAAATAATTCCTCCTTTTTTATAGAAAAACACACCTCGGCTCCGGCTTTTGAGGCGACATGGAGTATTTTAAGACAGATTCGTCACTTCACCTTCACCTCCACAGGACGACTCACCCCCTCCATCCAGTCCTCCAGCGAGGCGAACCATTCCTTGGCCGAATGGTAGCCTTTTTCCTCCTTGTCGGCACAGAAACTCACCCAATAGCGAATGGCGTTGTCCTTGTCTGGCTTCACCACATAAAGGTAGTTCAAGTCATCCTCCTTCTTGTCTTTGATGTAATCTTTGGGTACATACACGGCCAGCCCGACAGGCTCTGGCGCCCACAGTTGCTTCTTGCCCATGTCTGGATAATCACATCCCCATGAGGCGGCCAAGCCATTCTTCTTCAAAAATCCTTCTGACTTATGCCCTTTGCGCGTTGCCTCATCAGCAGTGGCCCCCACTTTCTGTACTCCCGTGCAGAAGAGTTTGTCAAACACTTTCACATCCATCATGGGCTGAAAACGCACCTCCACCTGCAAGTCGCGATGTCCGGCATAGAGGGAATAGCGCTGATACATCGAATAGGTCAAGTCATCATCACCTTCCACACCCAAGTCATACACCTCCACCACAGTGCGCAACGGCCCCGCAGTCACGATGCGTTGTCCTCTCACAGCCACATCTGTCCAGTTCTCCGGCCTTCCTTTCTTCCAGTCCTTGAACGAGCCACAACCAATGGCGTTGCCAGCCCACAACACATCCACGCCATAGCCTTCCTTCAGTTGCTCCTCCGACGTGTAGAACTGTGTCTGAGGCAACTCTATCCGTCTGTATCTCTTGCCATACAGGTCGATGTTCTGCCGATGGTCGAAGTAGATACGATAGCCAGTCAGTTCCGATTCCACCGTGATGCCGTGCATATAGATGTCGTTGAACAAGAACGACTTGCCCGGGGCCTCCACACGCAGAGCATCGGGATGTTTGTCCTGCTTGTCGCGAATCTGCAACGCGGTATAAATGCGTGGTTCCGGCTCCTTCTTCGCTTTCTTGTCCGAGAGTTTCACCTCAAAGGTCTTTGTATCCTTCCCTTTGATGTCAGCCAAGAAAAACACCTCATCGGGACACAAGTCGCCATCCATATCGTCCAACTGGCAAGGCACGTCCTTCCCCTTGCACTTGACCGTAGCGCTTTTCGCTACAAATCCCACCTTCTTTGCATCGGGCAACTTCACCGCCACAGGTTCGTCCACTTTGTCGCCATTCCAGGTGTTTGTCACCGTCACTTGCAGCGTCTTCACCTGAGCCATCACAGCCACACACAGCGACTGCACCATAAGTAAGAAAATAAGCCGTTTCATAGAAACCCAAAAACATGAATAATAATAAATAATGTACAAAAGTAGGCATTTTCTCCCATGCCACAAAGTTTTTCCCGAAAATTATAGTAGAATCCCTATGCTCTTTCCGTTTTATTGTCGTATCTTTGCCACATCAACAAAAACCAATCACTAAAAACTGACCCAAGCATGAAAAAGAAAACTACACTTTCAACTCTGCTGACCATGCTCATTCTTAGCGTGGTTCTCACCTCATGCAGCAAGGACGAGAAGATAGCCAACCGACTGGCAGGAGGATGGGAAGGCGACTGGGGCATGTCATACGTCGATCGCCACGGTGTGCAGCACGACTCTTATCACTCTGTGGTAGAATTTTATCCTGCCGACGACTTTGAGACCTATGGTCATGGTTATCAAGAGGATTACTACGACGAGGGGCCCTACTCCAAACTGGGATTCTACTTCGAATGGAGCGTGGATCATAAACGCATCTTCATCACCTATCCAGGGCATCCTGAATATTCTGTGCGCCTCAGCAACTGCGACTACACCCTGAAGAAGGACCACTTCACGGGCTACATCGGCGACACGTATTTCGACCTCAGCAAGGTGTGGAAATACTACAAGTGGTATGACTATGCCGCCCGCTACACCGCAACAGGTATCACGATTCTCTACTGGGTGGGAGAGACTTCCTACTATTACGACACCAATGATTACTATCCTTATGCCAACATGCGCTCGAACGGCTCTGCGGCCGCCCCTGTCTCCATCACTCCATACGACAGCATCGGAAAGCCCATGCCCGACGACATGCGCCCCATCCGCATCTTCAACCGCTTCGCAGAAAAAACTAAAGAATAAGTCCCATACCAAAAACGCCGCTACCGAGAACCTCGATAGCGGCGTTTTTCTTTTTCCTTCTTGTCGGATGCTTCACTTCATCCCCAGCAGTTCCTTCACTTCGGGTGTCAGATACTGCTTCACTTTCTCATAGGGCAGCACCACACTCGGCATGCCCAAAGCATAGGCGCCAATCTCGTAGGCACCATAGTCGAAGCGCACACCTTCGCCCACCAGCGAAGGCTCAGAGCCAGGGAAGTCTATCGTCTCGGATGAATTGGCCATATCCCACGCATCGGCATATTCCTTTTTCAGTTCAGCCACCACCATTTTCAGCAGAGCCTTCTTGGCACTCGCCACAAAGATGTCGTCGAACTGGAGAATGCGCAAGTTCTTCAGGTCGAATGTCTTGGCCGCACCCCAAGGCATCCCGTGAGCAGCACCAGCCGAATAGTCGTAGCCCGAATCCCACAAAGTGAGCACACCCTTTTGCTGCCACATCACCGTGATGGACGCACTGAACTCATTGGCCGAAGCAAAGGGCATCTCGGGCATGTCTTCGTTGTCATCGGCCTCAGAGGTTCCTCTCTGCTCCAACACCGAGTACACATCCACAACATTCGCATCGGCCACCAAGTCGGCATACGCCTTCGACACATCGCCCACCGTCTTCAGTTCAGACGTTTTCATGCCCGCAGCATCGAGTGTCAGCCAGTTGTTGACAAACTCCACCGCTGCGGCAGGACCACCCACCGCATGGAGGGTCTTGTACTCAAACTTGTCGGCCACTGTCTCAATCGTGTAGGGGGCCGGCTCTTCGTCGCTGCTGAAATCGACCACCTTCACCTTGTAGGGAGTCGAGTCGTTATACTCTACGGTCTCAAACACCAGCGTGTCCGACTTTACCGCAGCAGCCAATGCAGCAGAAGAAGCAGCAGAATCGCTTGCGTTTTCACCTTCAGCAGCACTTGCGGCCTTGTTGCCCGAGCAGGCCATCGCCACCAGCAACAGCCCACCAGTTGTCCAACTTAAAACATTCATATACATCTTTATTTAGTAGAGTGAACAAAATATCTTATTTATGTTTCGCAAGTGTTTTCCCACAACGGATTGCACGGATTATACGGATTTGGGGAGCCTCGGCGGCTCTTGCCATTCGGATTGTTCTGCATCCAGCCATCGTCGCCCCCGCGACGAAAAATCCGTGAAATCTGCAAACTTAGAGTGAAATCCGTTGTAAAAAATATCCGAAACTTGTAATATCTTATTTTTCCCTCATTCCTGCGGCACTTCCCCGAAGTACCTTGTGTCGGCCAGTTTCATCAGATACTGGCCATACTGATTCTTCAGCATCGGCTGAGCCAGTGCGCGCAGTTTCTCCGTCGAAATCCAGCCGTTCCTGTAGGCGATGCCTTCCAGGCAGGCAATCTTCAAGCCCGTGCGCTTCTCCAGCACCTCGATGAAGGTCGAAGCCTCCGAGAGCGAGTCGTGGGTGCCCGTGTCGAGCCAGGCAAAGCCCCTGCCCAAGAGTTGCACCTTCAGATTCTTCTCGTTCAGGAACTCCTGATTCACCGTCGTGATTTCCAGTTCGCCACGCGCCGAGGGCTTGATGTGCTTGGCCACCTCCACCACCTTGTTGGGATAGAAGTAAAGGCCCACCACCGCATAGTTGCTCTTCGGCTCCTTCGGTTTCTCCTCTATCGAAAGGCAGTTGCCCTCCTTGTCAAACTCGGCCACACCATATCGTTCCGGGTCTTGCACCCAATAGCCAAACACGCTTGCCTTGCCCTGCTTGGCATTCTCCACACACTCCCTCAGCATGCCTGAAAAACCACGGCCATGGAAGATGTTGTCGCCCAGCACGAGACACACATCGTCTGTGCCCACAAACTTCTCGCCAATGATGAAGGCTTGTGCCAATCCATCGGGCGAAGGCTGCTCGGCATACTCGAAATGCACCCCATAGTCGCTTCCGTCGCCCAGAAGGCGCTTGAAGCCGGGCAAGTCATACGGCGTGGAGATGATGAGAATATCCCGAATGCCTGCCAACATCAGCACCGAGATGGGGTAATAAACCATCGGCTTGTCGAAGATGGGGATGAGTTGTTTACTCACACCCTTAGTGATGGGGTAAAGCCTTGTACCCGAACCACCTGCAAGAACTATTCCTTTCATATACCTTTGTGATAAAATTTCCTTTTTGATACGCAAAAGTAAGAAAAAGTTATCAAAAGATGCGACTCAGACGACTTTTTTTTCGTTTTCTCGCACAAAAAGTCCCCATGCTCAAAGGCATGAGGACTTTTTCGCTTACGGAGGGGTCAGATGGGATGGATTTTTCACACAGATGCTGATTAACGCAGATAACGCATTTTCTTCATCTTTGCCATCTTTGTTTCAACGTGAGTGCCGTTCGTGTTTGCCGCTACGTGCTACGCCGTTGCACATACAAATTGCACGGCACACCATTTGTAATTGGTACGCCGTTGCTATTGCATATTGCACGACGGTGTGCTGAGGGAGGAAACGGGCAAGTGAAATCACCGCAAGGTGAGGCCCACGGTGAAGTAGAGTTTCTCGGTGTGGGGATTGGCGGTGAGCGAGGCGAAGAGGGGGACGGAGAAGGTGGGGGTGATTTTGATTTCCTTCTCGGCACGGAGGCTGGCGTTGATGACGGCGAAGTGGCGGATGGGCTTCTCGTAGTAGTCGGTGGCATAGGGGACGGCACCGAGAGAGGCTTGCCAGTCGAGCCCGCCCAGACGGAAGGGGGCTGATGCCTCGAGGTAAGAAGAATAGGCGCGCTTGCCCGAACGGTTCACTCCGTCGTTGCCGGCAAAGAAGGTGCTCCAGGAGAGGGCGAGGAGGTCGAAGTCGTAGGCGACCGTGGCCTCAAACTCGTGGGCGGTCTCGTGGGCCTTGAAGTTGAAGAAACGCTCGTCGCGCTCCACATCGGGGCCACTATAGAAGTAATCGACCACCGAGATGCTGAAACCGCCTGTCTGATAAGCCAGTGTCAGGTCTATTTCCTTGGTGTCGTCGGGGTCGGCGATGCCATAGTTGCCCCATGCTTCGAGACTGAACCCTTTCCAGGCGATGCCCAGTGTGGGTTGCACGGCTACGGAACCCAAATCCTGACCGCGCCAGATGTTGGCGGACACGACATCAGCCTGGATGGTGGCCTCCACTTTGTCTTGGGCCACGGAGAAGGTGGGAATGCACAGGGCGGCACACACACCGACAAATTTCAGCACTCGATGTATTGTTTTCACGTTTTTCACATTTTTTACATTTGATTTTTTCAATTACAAATTAACTTTCGGGTGTTCCGAACAGTCTTTTTTTAACAACGAATTTCACGAATTGGACGAATTTTAGTGGAATGCCGCAAGCGGCAACGAATGAAAACGAATGACATTCGCCATATTCGACGCTGCTTGCAGCATTGCCAAATAGTATTCGTCCAATTCGTCTAATTCGTTGTTGAGAAAAGCATCAGAAACTTGAGTTACGAATTAAACGAACTTTTTCACGAAGATGGCTCTTTTGAAAAAATTCGTTTAATTCGCTGTTGAAAAAATCGTTGTGTCTTAGAACAGTTTGTTGGGATATACACCGTCGGCCACCAGTTTGGCAATGCGCTCCACAGTTGCCTCGCGGTCGGCTGCGTAGGTCACGCCGAACCAGACGGATGTGGTGTCGAGTACCTCAACCGTAGCGGTGCCGTCGTTGATGAGTTTGTTCACCATCAGCGGGATGAAGAACTCTGCCTTCAGGTTCTCCATGTTCTTCGGGTCGGAGAGGAACTCCTTGAAGTATTCCTCGCTGTACTGGAAGTAGTCGGGAGTGAAGCCCCACATGTTCATCGACACGGGCACGTTCTCCTCCAGAGGAATCCATTCGCCCTGTTCGTCCTTATAGCAGATGGCATTGCCCTTGTCGGCTTGGCGCATGATTTCGGTGCGCTCCACCACGTCGGTGAGGTGGCGGTTGTTGTCATACACGCACACACCACGAGCCACAGAACCGTTCTCGGAGAGGGTGTTGCAGCAGCGGAAACCCACCATGGCATACTTGTTCTTCGAGCCTTCGGGCAGTTCGGAGAGGAACTTGCCGATGGACATGAAGGCATCGCGGCCATAGAAGTCGTCGCAGTTGATGACAGCGAAGGGTTCCTTAATCACGTCCTTGCCCATCAGCACGGCATGGTTAGTTCCCCAAGGCTTCACACGACCTTCTGGGCACTTGAATCCTTCGGGCAGTGCGTCGATGCTCTGGAAACAGAGTTCGCAGGGCACCACACCCTCATACTTGGAGAGAATCTGTGTGCGGAACTGCTCTTCAAAGTCTTTGCGGATGACCCACACAATCTTGCCGAAGCCTGCCTTCACAGCATCGTAGATGGAGTAATCCATGATGGTTTCACCGTTGGGGCCAAGGCCGTCGAGCTGCTTCAAGCCACCGTAGCGGCTTCCCATTCCTGCAGCAAGGAGAAATAGAGTTGGTTTCATAGTTGTTAGTTAGAAGAAGACCCTCTCCCCGACCCTCCCCCGTAATGGGGAGGGAGAACCATCCGGTTAGTTTCCGGCAGGGTTGTCGCGGTTTAAGGAGTCAGATTAAATGTTAATAATAAAATTTGTATTTTTCGTTTCCCAACACCCCGCATGGTCTCCCTCCCCATTACGGGGGGAGGGCCGGGGAGAGGGTCTTTTTTTCACTCAATCACCACACGTGTCCATCCGTGCACGTCGGGTTCGGTGCCATACTGGATGCCGCGCAGTTTGTTGTAGAGTTTTTCCGAGATAGGGCCGGGCTTTCCGTTCTTCGAGATTTGGTAAGTCTTCTTCTCCTCCAGGTCGTCAATCTTGCCGATGGGCGAGATGACAGCCGCCGTGCCGCATGCGCCAGCCTCTTCGAAGGTGGAAAGTTCCTCTTCTGGAATCTGGCGGCGTTCCACTTTCAAACCGAGGTCCTCAGCCAACTGCATCAGGCTCTTGTTGGTGATGCTGGGAAGGATGGAGGTCGATTTGGGAGTCACGTAGGTGTTGTTCTTGATGCCGAAGAAATTGGCAGCACCACACTCGTCCATGTACTTCTTCTCCTTCGCATCAAGGTAGAACTCGCAGGCATAACCCAAATCATGCGCCATCTTGTTGGCACGGAGAGAGGCTGCGTAGTTGCCGCCCACCTTATAGATGCCGGTGCCGAGCGGAGCCGAACGGTCATACTCGCGAATGATGACGTAGTCGTTGCAGGAGAAACCACCCTTGAAGTAGGGTCCCACGGGAGTGACGAAAATCATGAAGAGATACTCAGTGGCGGGATGCACCCCCACTTGTGCGCTCGTGCCGATGAGGAGCGGACGGATGTAGAGCGTGGCACCTGTCTCGTAGGGAGGAATGAAGCGTTCATTCAGACGCACCACCTTATCGACCATCTCGTTGAACTTCTCGGTGGGCAGTTCGGGCATCAGGATGCCACGGCAAGTGCTTTGTAGACGGGCGGCATTCTCGTCTGAGCGGAACACCCTCACCTTGCCATCGGGGCATCGGTAAGCCTTCAGTCCCTCGAAAGCCTCCTGCCCATAGTGCAGACAGGTGGCTGCCATGTGGAGAGGAATCGTCTCTTCGGAGCAAACCTCAATTTCGCCCCATTTGCCGTCGCGGAAGTAACAACGCACGTTGTAGTCAGTCTTGTGATAGCCGAAGCCGAGGCTCGACCAGTCTAATTGTTCCATATCTTTGCTGTATTGTTTTTGTGAATTTTCCTTTCAAAGGCACATGTGTGGATTTCGATTGCAAAGTTACGAAATACCTCGCACAAACACAAGAGAAACGTACTTTTTTTTTGAATTTTCTGCAAGGACACCACTTTGCGCCTCTGATTGGCAACCGTGCCGGTGTGTTGCCGTAGCGTCAGCGGAACTATCGTAATTACGGCTGCGACACGATGGTAATTACGGTTGCGGCGTTGCCGTAATTACGTCTGCGGAAGAAGCGGACGGACAGGCAGACAAAAAGGCAAGGGCAAGGCAAGACCAACGCACCTTTGCACCCCATTCACCGTTGCACCACATAGAGGCGACTGTTTTCGTGTTACACTTGTTACAGTGTTACAGTTCCAAAATAGGTTATACGAAAGTCAAAATTTAACTCTATATTTATATATAAATATAGAAGTTTTTATGGGTGTGGAAAAAGCCTTTCGGGAACTGTAACACTGTAACAAGTGTAACGGCCACCTGCCATAAATGTGTGTAAAAAACACGTCCATGTTTGGCGGTGTGGAAAGAATGTTGTAACTTTGTGGCGTAAAAAGTGGAAAACGGAATATGGCAAAAGAAAAAAAACATACTGTACTTGACTTGTTCTGTGGATGCGGAGGTTTGTCTCTCGGTTTTGAAATGGCTGGTTTTGACGTAAAGATGGCCATTGACAACTGGGAAGATGCATTGGTAACCTATCGCCATAACCGTAGGGGAGTGCTGGCCGTCAATGCAGATTTGATTACGCTTGATCCTGAAAATGTTGAAGAAAAGTACAACGTGCATGATGTAGATGTTATTATTGGCGGTCCTCCGTGTCAGGGGTTCTCTGTTGCAGGCAAGAGAATTATCGATGACGAGAGAAACAAACTTTACAAATCTTTTGTGAGATTTGTTGGGCATTTTCAACCAAAGGCTTTTGTGATGGAAAATGTGCCAAACATCTTGTCCATAGGAGGTGGTTTGATAAAGGAGGCAATCATCAAGGATTTCTCAAAGTTGGGATACATTGTCACTTACAAAGTGTTGATGGCATCGGATTACGGTGTGCCACAAAATCGTCGTCGAGCCATTTTTGTAGGGCTACATGATGAAAAGTTTTCTTTTCCCCCAAAAACTATAGAGAACCCCGTAACTACATATGATGCTCTTTCCGATCTCCCGGAGAATTCGATTGAGGATGGTGGAGAATATCCGACTGCTCCCATGTGTGAGTACCAAAGTTTGATGCGCCAAGGATCGGTGAAAGTGTATAATCATCAGAAAACTATTCATACACCAGAGACGCAGCGAATTATAGCAATGGTGCCAGATGGTGGCAATTATAAAGATTTGCCACAGGAGATGTGGAGTTTGAGAAAGGTGCACATAGCGTGGACAAGAATGAACAGCAGAAAACCCTGTTTCACAATTGATACCGGCCATCGACATCATTTTCATTATACATTTAATCGTATACCAACTGTAAGAGAAGCAGCAAGAATACAGTCTTTTCCAGATGATTTTCATTTTGTCGGAAGCAGGACAAGCCAAAACAAGCAAGTCGGGAATGCTGTTCCACCTTACATGGCATTTGCCATTGCTAACCAATTAAAATTGTATATATGAAAGAGAATAAATTTTACGAAATACCGGATAAGTTTTGGCATCGTATTCATTTTGTACGCCCAAGGTTCAAAAACAATATAGAGAACGTTCTTCTTTATATGGCAAACGAGTGTTGTAGGATACCCAAACTTCCTTGCAAGGATTACAGCGACAGATATTACAATGCCATTCGAATGTTTCCTGGCAATATCGGTATGAAGAAAAAAACTCTTCAGAATTGGCGGACAGAGATTCCAGCCTTGTTCGGCTTTTATACAGAGAATAAGGAAGAAGGATATACTGAAACATCACGGATGGCAAAGTTTTTGTATGAAAATCAAGATTTGCCACAGTTCATGAAGTTTTTCTTGTATTCTTTTCAGTTTCCTGGAGGCCATTTGAAACCACAAGATTTGCAAGATGTCATCTATCATAACATTCGTTTCAAGCCAGCAAAGGTTATTATAAATGTTCTGCTGGCAGGAAATGTAATATTGTCGACTCAAAAGAGCGGAAAAGAAATGTCTATTTCAGCAGAAGAAGCGACATACTGCATATTTAATGACATCAGGGTGACGAGTGGTGAGGTTTCTTATGACAAGATTGCAGAAACCATACTTTACAATAGAAAAGTGAAACTGAAGTATTATAATCCTAAGGACTCGAAAATCTTTTCCTCGAAAGGTAAAGTGCGCACAAAAGGGGATGTGACGAGGTATGCAGGTGACATTCTTGATTACATGGAGATTGCAAACCTTTTGGAGAAACATAATGGTTATTTCTATCTGAAAGGAAATGAAAGAGAATCCATTATGCAATTCGCCAATGACAATACATTTTTTAAGGGGTATGAAGAGTTTTATGATGAATTGTTCATTGAAAATTCAGATTTGTCTAAAATAGAGCCTCTTTGGTTCAAATATGTAAATGATTCGCTAAACCCCGGCCTGTTTAAATCAGATATTTATAACATAATAGGTCGAGACGAAGAGATTGATGTTGTTTTTCAAGATAGGCTTATGGAAGTTGTTTCTTCGGCAAGCACAACAACAAAAGATATTGGAAACCTTGGAGAGGCCATAATATGCGGACATGAAAAGATGCGTTTGAAACAAAATGGGTATGAGCGGTTTGTAAAACTTGTCCAAATTGTTGATAGCCCATCGTATCATCCAGGTTTTGATATTGATAGTTATGAGGCGGATGGAACAGAAGACCATAGGTATATAGAAGTCAAAACGACGATTAGCAAAAAGGCCATCATGATGTATGGCTTCCATATGTCCCCTAATGAATGGAGAGTCGCGAACACCATTAAAGAGCATTATTGTGTTTATCGTTTGATGTTGAGTGCTGAGAGTAAGATGCTTTTGGTCTTGCGTGATCCTGTAAAACTTTACAAAAATGATGTAATAGAGGCAGAGCCTCGTGATGGTATGGAAATATCATTTGATGTGGATGCATTTGAACCTACAAAAATATTGACATGGAAAAACTAAAAGTTGCTTCTCTTTTTTGTGGATGTGGGGGTATGGACTTAGGGCTTCTTGGTGGTTTTTCATACCTTGGGAAGGAGTATAAAGCGAATCCATATGAGATTGTATATTCTGTTGACAATGACCCTTATTGTACCCAAATCTATAATGCAAATTTTAGTCACAAATGCATTGTCAAAGATGTGCGTGAACTAGAAATAGATTCAATTCCTGATTTTGATATGCTGATAGGAGGGTTTCCATGTCAATCATTCTCAATCTCTGCTCAAAACCCTCCACGTTTAGGGTATAAGGACGAACGTGGTATGCTCTTTTTTGAGATGGTGAAAATCTTGAAAGAAAGACAGCCACGCTTCTTTATTGCCGAGAACGTAAAGGGGATTCTTTCTGCTAATAACAGCAAAGCCTTTCCAATGATTATCAACGAGTTCCGGATGGCTGGGTACCATGTGACCTATAAATTGCTAAATGCAACAGATTATGGGGTTCCTCAGAAACGGGAGAGGGTAATTATCGTTGGTTTTAGGGAAGAGATGGATATCCAGAAGTTCCGTTTTCCCTCACCTGTGAAAAGAACTGAAAGAAAAGTTTTAAGGGATGTGATAATGGACGAAGCCAATTCCGATGAGAGTTTGTTTTTCAGTGAAAGGGCTGTAAATGGCATGATGGCGGTAAGAGAGAAAATGAATAAGGGACGTGCTATGCAACTTGATGAGCCTTGCAATACCGTAAGTGCTCATTTGGCAAAAGTTAGCCTTAACAGCACAGACCCCGTTTTTATGGTTGGAGAAAGGTATCGTAGGTTTTCTGCTAGAGAAGCCGCAAGAATTCAGTCTTTCCCCGATGCATTTGTACTTGATAGTGTGTCACAGGGAAGACAATACAAGGCTATAGGTAATGCAGTTCCTCCAGTCATGATGTGGTATGTTGCAAATTCCGTATTGGGCATAGACATGGCAAAGAAGCATGAGGTTATTCATCAACTCAAATTTGATTTTGTAATTAAACAATACCCACAAGGTATAATAAGGAATGTACCTGCCGTGCGAAAACATTCTAATGAAGGTGTCACAGTGGAATGCGACAAGAGTGTCCTCATCAGTCTTGTGAAGAATGACAATATTGTGCAGTATCTCGATCGTTCGGCAAGAGTGTATTACACAGGCAAGAAGTTTCCTTCAACGGTGGCACTCAACAAACTCTACTACTTCATGCCCTACATGAAGAACAAGGGGGTTCGTGACCTTTACCTCATCAAGATTGCGCGCGTGGGCACAAAGAAGGAGGTGCATCCCGAATGTGACGACAACGACTTCCGCCTTGTGTTTGAGATTGAGTTTGTGAAACAACTGTTTGATGACTACAAGATGGTTGATTTGCAGATATGGCATACATTTACGGACACGACAATGGGGGAATTGCTGAAGGGAAGGTGACTTTTATGCCATTTGTGGAAGAGGAATGTAAGACCTAACTTTTCATGGAGACAATCAAAAAATGCTCACTTAAATATGAGGACTTTACTGACGATTTGCATCATGATGCATGTTTCCTTGTCGCTCTGCGCCCTGACATGGAAGGTGGAGGCGGAGGATGCTGCCGCCTCGACAGTGACGTGGCGGGACGGAGTGGCCACCATCGTGGCTCCGAAGGGACTGACGCTGTGGTGTGAAGAGCGGATGGAAGGGAACACGGTGATTGAGTATGAGGCAAGGATTGTGGGGGATAAGCGGTTCAGAAAAGAGGACGGAACGGTGAGGGTGAGCGACCTCAACTGCTTCTGGATGGCCGACCTGTGTGGCGGCTTCGGAGGGCGGTTTGTGGATAATTATGCTTTGCAGACATATTATGTGGGCTATGGGGGCAACTGGAACACGACCACCCGGTTCCGCCGATACACAGGCGACAAGCGAGGGGTGGACAGTGTGGCCTACAGGCCTGCGGTGCTGAAGGAATATACGGACAGGGAGCATCTGTTGCAGCAAGACAAGTGGTATAAGATTCGGCTGGAGCAGGTGGATGGGCATGCACGATACTACATCGACGGGGAACTGCTGGTGGATTATGTTGACCCCAAGCCTCTGAAAAGCGGCTATTTCGGGTTCAGAACGACGATGGCGAAGGCGCAGATGAGGAACTTCCGCTACACCTGCCAGAAGCCTGACGAAGAGCCTGTGGTGCTGAAATGGATAGGCGGAAAGGGGAGCGGAGTGACCACCTTTGGCGTTCCGTTCGACAAGGGGGAGGTGACCGAGAATGCCTTCACGCTGAAGACCCCTGAGGGTGCGGTTTTGGCCTTCGACACCTGGCGGCTGGCCTCATGGCAGGACGGTAGCGCGAAGTGGCAGGCTTTCTGCACGATGGTGCCCGAGGGAGTGGATTCGGTGCTGCTCACGAAAGAGCCATCCGTAAGGCTAAACATGGTGACAGTGGATGCACCCGTCAGAAAAGAGGACGCCTTTCCTCCTTTCTACATCACGCTCAACAACGAGGTTTGCCCCATTCTCTCGCACGAAGTGGAGACACCCTGTGGCATCGGTTCAAACAGGGTGGGCGGCATCCGCAAGGTGCACAAATACACGGGTCGCAACTTCATCGTGCGTACCTATCAGTATGCGGGTTCCGACGAGATGAAACTGGTACACACGCTGTTGGTGGATAGCGCGCTGAACCGGGAGGGGCTGCACGAACTCTCCATCCACTTCCGTGTGCCGCTGCATGGCAAGCCTTACGAGCGTTTTGTCAACTTTGAGGGGAAAGACATGGGTGTGCAACCGCTCATCGCCCGACGGCGCATCGACCTCGGACAGATGGACAGCATCACGCAGATGGTGCTGCACAACATCGCTCAATGGGACGATTTCCGCCTCTCGCAACTGTCGCCCAACGGCTACAGCATCCGCAAGCGCGCCACACACGGGTCGCCTTGGATTGGCACTATCGAGGGACATCGAGCCAACGGGACGGTGACCATACATACCCTCTCCCCTGCCCTCCCCCTGAATGGGGAGGGAGGCCATGCGGATAGTTCCTCAACGACCAACACCCCGAATGGAGTTCTCCCCTTCACAGGGGGAGTGAGAGAGGGTATATCCTTCCGCCTGAAAGACTTCTGGCAGTCCTACCCCTCCAGCCTTTTGGTGAGCGGCATGCGAGGCGATACCGCCACCGTCACGGTCAGCCTCTATTCGTCCGAGGCCGAACCTTACTCCTTCGCGCACTACGACACCATTCCGCACGGGCTTGAAGCCTCCTACGAGGATGTGCAGCCGGGCATGAGCACCGCTTGGGGCATCGGACGGACAAGCACGATTTTTGTCAATTGTCAACTGTCAACTGCCAATTGTCAACTGGTGTGCACCCCCGAATATCTGCACCGCAAGCGAGCCTTCGGCATCTGGAGCCTGCCGACTGTGGAGACGGAGCGCGACAGCCTTATCGAGGGGAAGTTGCAGGAAATCATGCAGTTCTACGAGACAGAAATTGAGCGCAACGGCTGGTATGGCTTTTTCAACTATGGAGACGTGATGCATGCCTACGACGCATCGCGCGACGAATGGCGCTACGATGTGGGCGGCTTCGCATGGGACAACACCGAACTGGGCACTCCTGCCATGCTGTGGTATCAGTTTCTGCGCACGGGCGACCCTGCCGTGTGGCGAATGGCAGAGGCGATGACCCGTCATTGCAGCGAGGTCGATACTTATCACACGGGGCCACATGCGGGGCTTGGCACTCGCCACAACGTGCTGCACTGGGGCTGTGGAGCGAAGGAGGCGCGTGTGAGCGAGGCCTGGTGGAACCGCTTCTACTACTACCTGACTGCCGACGAGCGCACGGGTGACATCATGCACGAAGTGGCCGATGCCGACACTTTATTATATAAGTTAGACCCCATGCGGCTGGCTCAACCGCGCCATCTCTATCCCTGCACTGCCCCTGCCCGTCTGCGCCTCGGCCCCGACTGGCTGGCCTATGCCAGCAACTGGCTCACCGAATGGGAACGCCGTCCTGTTCGTTGCGACATTGCCGCAACAGACGGGGCGGGTCGTGTTTGTTGCGACTCAGTCGCTACAAACCCAACCGCCGGGCATCCCCATCTCGCCAAACTGCTGGCTGGCATGAACTCCATCTCCTCCCTGCCGCAAGGCTTTTTCCAAGGTCCTCTCGCACTCGGCTACAACCCAGCCACAGGCAACATCACGACCGAAGCCGACCCTTCGCTGCAAAGCACCAACCATCTGATGACCATCATGGGCGGCTTCGAACTGGTGAACGAGATGGAGCCGATGATTCCACACCCCGTCTTCTACCAGAAATGGCTCGACCACAACCGACAATATAAGCAGAAGGCTTGGGACATCAGCAAGAACAAGTTCCGCATTCCGCGCCTCTCCGCATACGCCGCATGGCGACTGGGCGACGAGGGGCTGAAACAACAGGCCTGGGACGACCTGCTCAACCATCTGCCCCTCAAGAACAAGACAACCGTCTGGACGAACGACTGCGCCACCTGGACACTCGATGCCATCTTCCTGAAAGAGACGGTGAACAAGTAGGTGATGTATAATGTCAAAAATGTAAAAAGTAAAATGTCAAAAAAGTTAATTGCTATCATCGCGTTAGCCCTTCCCATCTGGGGAATGAGAGGCTTCGCACAGGAAGTACAGAATGATGCGACTGCACCGCTCCACCTGATGAAACCTGCCTACAAGATTCCCTACGGAGTGCCGAAGGCAGAGGAAGTGAAGGCCACGATGGACAGAGTGAGGGACTATCTGGACAAGACCACCTTCATGGAACTGGACGAGACGGGGAAGATGCTCAAGCGAGGCACCTTCCGACTCACCTCCTACGAGTGGGGAGTCACCTACTCCGCCATGCTTCGTGCAGGCGAGGTGACGGGCGATGCCTCCTACACCCAATATGCCATCGACCGCATGGAATATCTGGCCAAACTTGCTCCCGACTTCAAGAAGCGGCTGGACAAGGGCGAAGAGATTGACCCGCTGATGCACCAGGTGGTGAAGCCCGAGGCACTGGACGACGCCGGAGCCATCTGTGCTGCCATGCTGAAGGCGAAAGATAGCAAGTTGAAGGCTCAGATTGAGACTTACTACGACTTCATCGCTCATGGGCAATATCGCTACTCTGACGGCATGTTCGCCCGTCTGCGCCCAGTCAGAAACACGGTGTGGCTGGACGACATGTTCATGGGCATCCCTGCTCTCGCCCTGCATGGCGAGGTGGAAGAGGCACAGCGGCAGTTCCAGTTGTTCCACGACAAGATGTGGGTGGCAGAAAAAGGACTGTACAGACACGGCAGAGTTCTGAAGACCCTCTCCCCAACCCTCCCCCATCATGGGGAGGGAGACTATGCAGGGTCTTCGTCAGCAGAAAACAAGCCGGAGGGCTTCCCCCTCCCCATTACGGGGGAGGGACAGGGAGAGGGTCTTCCCTCCTTCTTCTGGGGACGCGCCAATGGATGGGCCCTCCTGACGGCTTGCGAACTTTTGGACGTGAAAGAATCTGCCCTCATCATGAACTACTTCAAGGAGCATCTCGCAGGACTTCTTCCCCTGCAGCATCATGACGGCGCATGGCATCAACTGCTCGACCGTCCCGACACCTATCTGGAGACCTCCTGCACGGCCATCTACTGCTACTGCATCGCCCACGCCATCAACAAAGGGTGGCTGGATGCCGAAACTTATGGCGCACAAGCCCTCCTTGCATGGAACTACGTCAATGCCCATGTGAACCAGCAAGGACAGGTGGAAGGCACTTGCGTGGGCACAGGTCTCGCCTTCGACCCCGCCTTCTATGCCTACCGCCCCGTCAACAACTTTGCCGCTCATGGCTATGGTCCCACCCTTTGGGCAGGTGCCGAAATCTACCAACTGGTGAAGACGCACCACATCAAGATGAACGACTCAGCCATCCACTTCTATCCCGAAGACCCAGGAACGGACGAACCCATCTTCTACGTGAAGTGAAGAACTACGATTTTTTCGTGTCAGCAATCACCAGTTTGATTTCGGCATACGTGTAGTCGTCGGGCAACAGCCCTTTCACCTCGCTGAGCGTGTAGCCTTTAGTGAAGGACTTGAGGATGCCACGAATGATGTTCTGATGCTGGGTGCTGACCACATCGCCCACCTTCAAATCACCTTGCTCTACGAAATGGGCAAGGTGATTTTCTATGGTGCCAACGGTAAGCGACCTTTCTGCCGCTATCTCCTTGAGGCTCTTGCCATCACGAAAGAGTTTGAGTGTCAACGCTTTCGTATCGACCTTCTGCTTTTTCGGTTTCTCTTCCTTCTCCTTTTCCACCTTCGCTTTCGGAGCCATCCCTTCCTCCATCGCCACTTCGTCGAGTGAGGCTTTTGCCTTGGCCGACAGGTATTCGCGGATGGAGAAGCCTTCATCTTTGAGGCGGAGGAAGATGCCCACTTTCACTTTGTAGGAGAGCATGAAGGCATCGAGAGCATTGTTGTATTGGGTGATGACCTGCTTATTGTTGATGACCACTTTCGTGCGTGGAAGGACTGGCACGAACACCTCATAGACCTTCTGCCCGAAATACCCCATCGCCGCCTTCAGCCGCTCTTGCAGTTTGGGGTCGTGGGCAAAGGCGGTGCCGCTCTGCTGCATCAACTGGGTGTATTGATGCTGGAACTTCTGCGCCACGCTTATCACGTCGGCCTGCAATGGGGAGAGGGCATCGTGGAGGGCTGACACTAAGGCCGGGGCCGACGAATGGAGGTGTTGGCTGGCCACTCGGTAGAGGTATTCGAGGTCTTTCTGCAAGAGCGTGAAGTCGAAGAGTTCACCCAGCAGAGAGTAGTAGTAGTTGTACATCATCATGGGCAACTTGCTCTCCGTCTGCTGGGCTTCGGCCAGTTCGCGGTCGATGTAGGCGTTGACGGAGGCATCGGTGATGACGGAGCGCATCTGCAGCGGACGTGCCAGCACCATGCCTTCGAGGGTGCGGCATCGGCTCAGGGCCACATAGACCTGTCCGTGGGTGAAAGAGTCGCTGATGTCCAAGACGGCATGGTCGAAGGTGAGGCCCTGGCTCTTGTGCACTGTGATGGCCCATGCCAGCCGGAGGGGATACTGCCGGAAGGTGCCATCGACCTCTTCGCGTATCTCTTTGGTCTTTTCGTCAATTACATACTTGGTGTTCTCCCACGTCAACTGCGGCACATAGATGGTGCTGTCATCCTCTTTGCAATGCACCACGATGAACCTCTCGTCGGAACTGTCGTCCCACTCAAAGCCCGTCACCGTGCCTATCTTGCCGTTGTAGTATTCCTTGCCCGGATTGGGGTCGTTCTTGATGAACATCACTTGCGCCCCCTCTTTCAGCACGAGCCGTTCGTCGGCAGGATAACTGCTCTCGGGGAAGTTTCGCCGAATCTCAGCCATGAAAACCATCTCTCTTGTGTCCAGAGCGGAGAGTTGCTGCTCGTTGTAGGTCTGCGCCATGCGGTTGTGGGTGGTCAGCCGAATCCAATCCTCCTCCTTCGAGGGGACAAACTGAGGCTGATAGCGCGCATTGAGGGCAGCGAGCACGGCATCGTCCACCTGATGGTTGCGAATCTTGCCCAGAATGTTGATGAACGAGGCATCCTGCTGACGGTAGATGTGTTTCAGTTCGATGGTCACGTAGGGTGTCTGCTGCAGGGCCTTACTGCCAAAAAAATAGGGGGTGTCGTAGTAAGGGGAAAGCAACGCCCACTCCCGCTCTTGCGCCACAGGAGCCAACTGCTGCAAGTCGCCTATCAGCAGCAGTTGCACACCACCGAAGGGCTTCCCCCGGTCGCGGTATTTCCGCAGTTCCCTATCGACGGCATCGAGCACATCGCATCGCACCATCGAGATTTCATCTATCACCAGCAGGTCGAGCGTCCTGATGAGGTTCTTCTTGTCCTTGCTCATCTTGAAGTGCGACTTCTTCTCTCCCTGCACCGCCCCTGGCACTTGTGGTCCCAGCGAAAGTTGGAAGAACGAGTGGATGGTCTGTCCCTGCGCATTGATGGCCGCCACACCCGTAGGTGCCAGCACCACCAGCCGTTTGGGGGTGCGTTCCCTCAGTGTGCGGAGAAAGGTCGTCTTGCCCGTCCCTGCCTTACCCGTCAGAAACACCGACATGTTGGTGTTCGACACAAACCGCCATGCCAGGTTCATCTCGTGGTTGTGCTCCTTTCCGCCCTCTTCTGCCGCGTATGAAGAGAACACATCCTCCTGCGAGGCTATCTCTAAATAATCCATTGTCCTTTGTCTTTTTATGCTTGCAAAGTAACGATTTTTTTACGAGAAAGACAAACTTTTCCACGCAAAAAGAAGTCCAAACCCATGTTACTCACTGTTGCGTTTGTAACATGCCCAGTGTTACACTTGTAACAGTGGCAGTGTTACATCTGTAACAGTGGGTGTGTTACATCCGTAACAGTAACAGGCGAAAATTGTGTTACATTTTCTTTTCCTTTCCGAAGCATTGCCGATTCAGATTTTCTGCTTACCTTTGCCCGAAAGTATGCGAAATGGACAAAGAGACCTACGAACGACAGAAAGCCTTTGCCGGCGAGAAGAAGCCCTCGATGCAACGCCGCTGTGTGGGCCATGACTACACGGAACGGCGCATGTACATGATCACGATGGTGGTGGAGGGGCGACGCCCCCTCTTCGGCCAAGTGGTGGGACGAAGCGACGGAGAGAAAGGAAGCAAGGAAGAGGCGAGAGTGGAACTGACGGAACTGGGGAAGCGGGTAGAAAAGAATTGGTACGACATCGCAACTCGCCACCCTGAAATAGAAGTCATCGCCCTACAGATGATGCCTGACCACCTTCACGGCATTTGATTTGTGAAGGAAAAGATGGAGAAGCACTTAGGGCAAGTATTGAGCGGCTTTAAGAGCGGCTGCAACAAGGACTACAGGGAACTGGTGCTTGGGGTTGAGTCTGTTGCGGCAATGCCGCGACAAACAGAACCCACATCGCCCCAACAAACGGGACAACGGGAACAGACAGCAACAACAGAGGGAAACACGCGCACTCGCCCACCTCGATCCTCCTACTCCCGCTCTCATGGCTTCCTCTTCGCCCCCGGCTACAACGACAAAATCCTCCTGCGCGACGGACAACTGGAGACATGGAAGCACTACCTGGCTGAGAACCCACGACGACTGCTGATGAAACGCGAACACCCCGACCTCTTCCGGGTGCAACGAGGACTGAAAGTGGGCAGCCACACCTTCTCCGCCATCGGCAACCGCTTCCTCTTGCAGAAGCCCGTCCGAGTGCAGGTGCAATGCTCGCGCCGACTGACTGACGACGAGATTCAAGCGAAAGTGCAACAATGCCTCTCCTTGGCCAGACAGGGAGCCGTGCTCGTCTCGCCCTCCATCTCCAAGGGCGAGAAAGCCGTGATGCGGGCTGCCTTCGAGGCCGGCTTCCCCCTCATCTACCTGCAAGAAAACGGCTTCACCGATTTGGCAAAGCCTGGTGGAGCGCGCATGGAAGCCTGTGCACGAGGCCAACTGCTCATCCTCGCCCCATGGGAACACCACAACGAGCAAACCACCATCAGCCGCACTCAATGCCTCACCCTCAACGAACTGGCAAAGGAGATATGTATATATTCTTGGGTGAAGGCATACTGAACGTGCCGACCACAGGCAATGGACACAAGTACCACGTCACGACAGGATAGAAAAAAGAAGAGGCCACCCTGCCCGAAACAGCAGGATGGCCTCTTTCTTTCATGCGGTATCTTCTTTAATATAGCGGCACGTTGATGTCGAACACCAACTCAGCATCTTTCAGTCGGGGATGATGGGCATCTTTCTCGGAGAGGATGCGGTTCTCTGTAGGCACGTGCCAGTCGATGCCAAGGTCGGGGTCGTCCCACGCAATGGCACCCTCGCTCTGGGGGGCATAGTAGTTGTCGCACTTATACTGGAAAACGGCCTCGTCGCTCAGCACAGCAAAGCCATGTGCAAAACCACGCGGCACAAAGAATTGGCGGTGGTTCTCGGCAGAAAGCACTGCCGACACATGCTGGCCAAACGTGGGGCTGCCTTTGCGAATATCTACAGCCACATCAAGCACCGTTCCCTTGACCACACGCACCAACTTCGCCTGCGTGAATGGCGGCTTCTGAAAGTGCAAGCCACGCACCACACCAGCCACCGACTGGCTCTCGTTGTCCTGCACAAACACTGTCTTAAACACTTTCTCCTCAAACTCGCGCTGCGAGAACGACTCGAAGAAGTAGCCCCGAGCATCGCCAAAAAGTTTGGGTTCGATAATCTTCACACCGTCTATCGCGGTGTCAATTACGTTAATCATAACTATTCCTCATTAAAAACAATGCAAAGATAAGGCTTTTCACTAAAAAAACCTTACCTTTGCAAAAATTTTCAACAGATATGGCAAATAAGGTCGTCATTTCGACAAATATCGCACAAACACTAACGGAAGCGGTGGGAGAAGTGAAGCATGACAAACTCTTCCTGCTGACCGACGAGACAACACATGAGGTGTGCTTGCCTGTGGTGAAGGACATCCCTTGTCTGAAACAGGCTATACATATAATAATAGGGGCCACCGACACCCACAAGACACTGGAGACACTGGCAAAGGTGTGGACAGAACTGGGCAACGGAGGCGGCACTCGCCACTCGCTCATGGTGAACCTGGGCGGCGGCATGGTGACCGACCTGGGCGGCTTTGCGGCCAGCACCTTCAAGCGAGGCATCAAATACATAAACGTGCCCACCACCCTGCTCTCGATGGTGGATGCCAGCGTGGGCGGCAAGACGGGCATCAACTTCAACGGCCTGAAAAACGAGATTGGCGTGTTCAATGCACCCGAAACGGTGATTCTCGACACGGAGTTTCTCCGCACACTCGACCACGAGAACATCTGCTCGGGCTATGCAGAAATGCTGAAGCATGGGCTGATTTCTACCAACGAGAACTTGGCCGAACTGCTCAACTTCGACCTCGGCGAGGTGGATTACAAACATTTAGGGACGATGGTGGGCACGTCTGTCGCCATCAAGGAACGCATCGTGGAGGAAGACCCGCTGGAACACGGCATCCGCAAAGCATTGAACCTCGGACACACGGCTGGCCACGCCTTCGAGAGTTTCTGCTTGAAATTTGAGAACGAACCCAACAACAAGCGAGGCATCCACCCCGTGCTACACGGCTATGCTGTGGCATGGGGCCTCATCGGCGAACTTTATCTCTCTTGCATCAAGACAGGCTTCCCCACCGACAAGATGCGCCAGACGGTACGTTTCATCAAGGAGAACTACGGAGTGCTGCCCATCACCTGCGATGACTACGAGGAACTATACACCTACATGACCCACGACAAGAAGAACACCGCCGGCATCATCAACTTCACCCTGCTGGGCGATGTGGGAGACATCCGCATCAACCAGACGGCCACAAAGGAAGAAATCTTCGAAATGCTCGACTTCCTGAGGGAAGGATAAAGGCAAAACCTCTGACACTTTAAGAAACAACGAATTTCACGAATCAGACG
>DGSP01000011.1:0-9260 GCA_002393555.1 Prevotellaceae bacterium UBA4359 | reverse complement strand
CGTCTGATTCGTGAAATTCGTTGTTAAGACAAAACCTTTCGTTGTATCAGCGTCTCATGCGGTTATGGCGACGCATCTCCATCAGTTTCTCCATGCTGCCATAGGTGTCGAAAGGCAACTGGTAGCGGGCGTTACCATAGGGGTCTTGCTTGAAGAGCATGAGTGATTCTTCACCCTTATCGACAAAAGTCACAAAGCCAGGAGCAGACATGTTGAACTGACCATCGCCAAAGATGGCGTTTGTCACACAGTTCACGTCCCACATGCGCTGACCTGTGTCGCAAGTGTAGTTGGTATAAACCGCCTTGATGGGGTTCACTTCAGTCCATGAGAGGTCGGCAATCACATCTTCGGGCAGGTAGTTCATGGACTCACCCACATAACTGGGCGACATAATCAGTTCCACACTTTCGGGCAGTTTGTCGTAGAAGATGGCAGCCTGCTTCGAAGCGGCACGCATGTTGTAGCCACTGGTGCTGTCCTCGGGTTCAAAGCGACCAGCCTGCACATACACAGCCTTCACCTTCTGGGCGAAGAGGTCAACACCGCTGAGTTTGGAGTATTCGTCAGCCTTTGACTCCATCAGTTGCGAGAGCGAAGTGGCGAAACCAATGGCCACGATGGTGATGGACTTGTCTTCAGCCTTGCTGAGAATCTTACGATAGAGTTTCCATCCGTCCATGCACTTGCTGGCATCGAAGGTGCGCTTGAAGAGAGGCTGTCCCTGCGCATCCTTCAGGTCGCAAATGCCGTTGTAGGGGATGAAGACGCGGGGGTTCTTCACACCATTGCGTTCCAGACCCACAGGAATGTTGGGATGGCCGTAGTAGGTGTTGAAGATATCGACCACGCCAGCGTTTTTCTCACCTTCGCGGTCCACCACGATGCCTTTGAGGTCCACCAGTCCCTGGTCGATGTAGTGGTTCAGCATCATCAGGGCGATGAGGTCGTCGGTCGAACTGCCGAAGTCTGCATCAAGAATCATGTTGACAGGTTGGCGTTTCATGCCGCCACCATTGCCATCAGCACAGCAGCACTGTGCGTTCGCATCCGCAAAGAAGCACATGAGTGCCACTGCGAGCATCAAGAAATTCTTTTTCACCATAGTTTTAATGTTTTTTAGGGGTTAATAAATAGGTATTTGAGGTTTTTCGGGGAATAGGGATAACTGTTACTTCACCATCACGAAGCCGCCTTGGTCGGCCATTGTCACGGTGACAGTCTTGGGGTTGTTCACCTTCTGTTCAGCCTTCCGAGGTTCGCGGTCTTTGAGGTTGTCGCTGTAGAGCGTGACCTTGTCGCCCTTCTGCAACATGGGGAGGTTGAGTTTCAGCGTGAGCGGCTTGCCTGTGGCATTGTTGCCGGCAACGTACCATGTGTTGCCACTGCGACGGGCCAAGACACAGTACTTGCCCGGATAGCCGTCGATGAAGACTGTCTCGTCCCATGTGGTGGGCACCTGGCGGAGGAAGTCCATGCTGATGGCCGGAGCAGGCGCACCGGGAGCATTGTAGTCGATGGAGGCTGTGTTCTTACTGTCCGAAAGGGTATTATCGCCCGACGCATTGGCTGGCAGGTTTTCGGGCGTGATGGCAAAGTTCTGGATGGGGTTCTGGAAGAGGATGCAAGTGGCCAGTTCGTGGCAGTCGGTCGTGCGGCGCGTGGTGCCTCCCTTGTTGCCCTTGTGAATATGGCGGTTCATGAAGCAGCCGCCAAACTCCATGCAGCCGATGGCATTGCGGATGAAGGGATGCGTGGCGGCATCCTTTGCCTCCTTGTCGGCAGCCCCCTGGCCGAAGTAGATGTTCTCGGAGGCCAACACAGCCTCGCTGCCCACATAGTTGGGGTACATGCGTTCCCAGCCGCGCGGAATGGTGCATCCGTGGAAGATGACCATGAGGCCGTTGTCGTCAGCATCGGAGAGAATCTGCTCATAGAGTCGCATCGTCTCCTGCTTGTCGCCTCCGAAGAAATCGACCTTAATGCCCTTCACACCCAGTTGCTGCATCCAGCGCATGGCCTGCTTGCGAGCGATGGGGTCGTTCATCACGTTGATGGGGCCTTGCTCGATGTCGTTCCACCAGCCGCTGGAACTGTACCACAGAAACACGTCAACACCCTGACTCTGAGCATACTTCACCAACTGTTCCATGCGCTCCTTGCCGATGTTCGTGTCCCACCAGTTGTCGATGAGCACATACTTGAAGCCCATCGCCTTGGCCAGTTGGACGTACTTCACCTGGTCGTCGTAGTTGATGGAGTTGTCTTGCCACACAATCCAACTCCAGGTTCCCTTTCCATATATATACTGATGTGTGGTCTCATAGCGTGGTGCCACATAGTCCCACGGGATGGTGGTCTCCACAATTGGCTTCAGGGATGTGCCCACAGTGATGGTGCGCCAAGGGGTCACACCCGGCAGGGCGAAGGCGGGTTCCACGGTGCCGTTGCCGCCATTCTCTTCGGGCATGGGGAACTCCAGCGTGTAGAGTCCATCGCCCTTCATGTCGCTGAGGCGAGAGGCACAGTAGCGCGAGTCAACACCTGTCTCGGAGACAAGCACCCATAGTTCCCCAGCCCCCGAAGAGAGAGGGGCCTTGAACAGGCAGGGGAACGTGTAGCCATGGCCATACTGGCTCCGCTTGTCCATTGGTTCGTCGTAGCCATACACTTCCTCATAACTGGGCTTGGTGCCCTTCCAGCCAATCATGGCATCGCTCTGAGGTGTGAGGAAGGTGGTGGTGCCGCCGGGCAGGTCGAAGCCCGTTGCTTCCTTCATGATGCGGATGGAGAACTTCTTGCCGTTCGCCTTGCTGGGATAGTTGGGCAGGCTGTAGCGGAAAGCCACGTCGTTGTTGCTGACGCGGAAATCGACATCGAAGGGATTGCCCTGCGCATTCTTCAGCGTCACCAGCAGTTGGTTGGCATCCACATGCACGTGGCTCGTCTTGCTGGCGCGGAGGTCATAGTTGAACTCCAGATGCGCCTCTTTCTTTCTGTCGAAGGTGATGCCTTGCGAGAAGTCGCCGTTGTCGGCCACGAAGCCCAACGGACTCTCGTCGAGAGCCTGCACACCATCGTAGAGCACTTCATAGACAGGCCGCCCGCTTTTCACATCCACATTCACTTTCAACCGTCCATCGGGGCTGGCCACACTGGCCACTTGGGCATTCGCGCCCACTGCCGCCAGCATCAGCGATAAAAACAATAGGTTTCTTTTCATATATTTGCAACTTAGATTTCTTCTTTTTTCGCTTCCTCCACAGGCGCATCTGCCAACCTCTCTCTCCATGCCTCCAAGCCTTTCATGGCGATGTCGATGGCCTCTTCCATCGAGCACTCCAGGGTGCCGCCAGCCGCATTCTTATGGCCGCCGCCGTTGAAAAACTCGGCGCAGAACTCGTTGCAGGGGAAGTCATCGACCGAGCGGGTCGAGACACGGATGAGTGGTCGTTCGGTGTCCTCGCGCAGGGCGATGCTCAGTTTGTGTCCCTTGATTTGCAGGGGCATGTTCACGATGCCCTCCATGTCGCCCTTCAGATAGTGGAACTGGGTGAGTTCCTCCTTCTTGATGGCGAAGAGCGAGGCATGCAGGTCGGTGAAGACCTTCAACTTCTCGTAGAGCACATAGCCGATGAGGCGCAGGCGGTCGGGGGAGAAGTTGTTCTGTATCTGGCGGTTGATGCGGTCTTTGTCAATGCCCTTGCGCAGCAGTTCGCTGATGATGACGAAGATGTCGGGGTCGTTGCTGTTGAAGGAGAAGAAGCCCGTATCGGTCGCCATGCCAGCATAGAGGTCTTCGGCAGCGGCAAGGGTCAGTTTGTCGGTCTCGCCCAGGGCGTCGAAGAGGCGGAAGAGCAGTTCGCAGGTGCTGCTCAGTTCGGGGTGTGAGATGATGTGGGCAAAGGGCTTCCGATCGGGGTCGAGGTGGTGGTCGATGAGGAGTCGCTTGCAGCGGATGCGGCTGACAGCCACGCCCAGGTCGTCGATGCGGCGCAGGTCGTTGAAGTCGAGGCAGCAGATGAGGTCAGCCATCTTCAGGGCCGTGTAAGAAGCCGTCTTCTGCCAGTCGAAGCGGACGATTTTGTCGGCATCTTTCATCCAGTGGAGGAAGTCGGGGAAGTAGTTGGGCACGATGACCGTCACCTGCTTGCCCTTCCGCTTCAGGTATTCATAGAGTGCCAGCGACGAGCCGATGGCATCGCCGTCGGGCGAGGTGTGGCACACGATGACCACGTTTCTGCACTCCTCAAAGTCTTTCTTTGCCGTAGCCAGTTCGGCTGGCGTTATCACTCTTTTCAGCATGTAAGTTTTGGCGTTATTCCACGTTATTGCTCAATCCAGTTCTCAATCCGAATCCCCTGAATGTTTTGAAAATCTTTCACATTCTGTGTCACCATCACCAGTTCTTCCGTCACCGCTGTACAGCCAATAAGAAGGTCGAAGTCATCATGAGCAGGTGTTCCAGCCAGTTCCAAACGTGCCTTCTCATTCGCATAGAAGTCAAAGCATGGAGCGACACGCAACACATTGATGGCATCCAAAAACCTTTCCAATCCTTGGTTCCTATATTTAGGACCGCCCTTCAGTTTACCATAAACCTCACCATACTTAAGTTCGGCCACCGTCACCTCTGATATACAACAGTTTTCCATGCCTACGGCATTGATTCGATCCTTTACATTATATTTGCCACGCAACCAATAGACACAGACACAAGTGTCGAGCAGATACCGCTGTTTATTCATAGTTCTTCAAAAATTTGATTGCGGTTTTTGAAACGGCGTGCTTCCTTCATCTGCTTCACCATCTCATCAGCATCCATATATTCCTCATCGCTCCAGATGCCAGCAAAGTCGCTCGCATCCAGCGCACAATTCAACTCTTCCTTTTTCGGCTCCGATAGTTTCATACTATCTACAAGCATGATAACGAGTTCCTTCTTCTGGCTATCATCCATATCTTTCACCATGCTCCAGTAATGGGAGATGGGAAACACCGAACCTTTTTTCCTTGTCGTTGACTCCATAATTCAAGCCTTTTGTTTGCCTTTATGGTTGCAAAGATAACACAAAAAAGCGAGAACGTGCAAAAAAAGGAAAGAAAAAGGCATGAAAAGGACATGAAAAAGGGCGGTTCCTGTGCGATAAGTGGCACGGGAGCCGCCCTTTTTCCTTGGAGCGATATTTTTCTGAGAAAGCCAAAACAGCACTCCGAAGGACGAGAACAGGAGCATTTGCCACAGTTCGCAGCCACCTTTTTCCACGGTTTCGGACATCGTGCCACCGCCCCGAAAATGTAACACTTTTTCCAGCGGAAGTGTTACAAGTGTAACAGTGCCAGTGCTACATTTGTAACAGTGTCGGCGTTACAAGTGTGACACTGGGTGTGTTACAAACGTAACACTTCCGCTCCCGATTGCGTTACACTTACATTTTCGTCCCCCACCCCCTCCTTCCCGACAAAAATTGCCTCCTCTCGTGAGTTTTTTAGGGAAAAGGGAGTTGTAACTCAAGGTTTTTGCGTAAATTTGCGACACAAAACACTATCTTTATGGACGAAACACCCAACACAATGCAGGGGCTGGGAACGGAGACTCCTGCCCCGAAGAAGAAGAATGGTGCGACCGGCATCATTGTCATCGCCATCATGGTAGCACTCATCGCCATTGTTGCGGCGGTGGTGTTGTATCACAACCTCTACACCAAGCCCCTCCTCGAAGAGAACCAAGACCTGAAGGAACTGGCCGAACTGGAGAAGCAGGAGATGGAGAACCAATACCGGGAGTTCGACCTGCAGTATGAGCAACTGCAGAGCACCATCAAGAACGACAGCCTCATCGCACAGATAGAGGAGCAACGGCGCAAGACGCAGCAACTGCTCGAAGAACTGGAACGCACCAAGGCCACCGATGCCGCCGAAATCAAAAGGCTGAAGGCGGAGATAGCCTCGCTCAGAGAGGTGCTGAAGAGTTACATCGTGCAGGTCGATTCGCTCAACCGGCTGAACCAGTCGCTCAACGAGGAGAACACCCAAATCAAGGCGCAAGTGGCGGAGCAGAGCACACAAATCTCCACCCTCTCCACCGAGCGCAACCAACTGAAAGACAAGGTGAACATCGCCGCCCAACTGGATGCCACAGGCTTCTGGGTCACACCGAAGAACAAGAAGAGCAAGGACACGCAGAAGGTGAAGGACGTGAAAAAACTCGCCTTCGGCTTCACCATCGTGAAGAACGTGACGGCCCAGAACGGACAGCGCATCATCTATGCTCGCATCCTCAAGCCCGACAACTCGGTGATGGGGCAGAAGGGCACGTTTGCCTACGAAAACACCCAACTCGAATATACAGAGAAGAAGTACATCGACTACACTGGAGAGGAAGAGAAGGTGACCATGTATAGCGACGTGACCGAGTTCCTCGAAGCCGGCACCTACAAACTCTTCGTCTTCTGCGACAAGCAAATGATTGGACAAACCACATTCACGTTAAAGTGAAAAGTGAAAAATCTAAATTACTTTTGCAAATGAAGAGCCAACAAGCCGAATGGCGGGTTACTTAAATTTTTCACTTTTCACTCTTCACTTTTCACTAAAATATAATATCTATGACCCAAGTATCCCCTTCGCTCCTTGCTGCCGACTTTGCCAATCTGAGCAAGGACATCGACATGATTAACCGCAGTGAAGCCGATTGGCTCCACCTCGACGTGATGGACGGCGTCTTCGTGCCCAACATCAGTTTCGGATTCCCCGTGCTGGAGGCCGTGGCCAAGATTTGCCAGAAGCCCCTCGACGTACACCTGATGATAGTTGACCCCGGAAAGTTCACCAGACAGGTCAAAGCCCTCGGAGCCTACATGATGAACGTACACTACGAGGCATGCCCCCACCTGCACCGCACCATCCAGCAAATCCACGATGCCGGCATGAAAGCAGGCGTGACGCTCAATCCCCACACCCCCGTCTGTGTGCTCGACGACATCATTCAGGACGTCGATATGGTGCTGCTCATGACCGTCAACCCCGGCTTCGGCGGACAGAAGTTCATCGAACACTCCATCGACAAAGTGCACCGACTCAAAACACTCATTCAGCAGACAGGCAGCCATGCCCTCATCGAAGTGGATGGCGGCGTGAACGGTGAGACAGCCCCTCGGCTGGTGGAGGCAGGAGTCGATGTCCTCGTGGCAGGCAGTTATGTGTTTGGCGCAGAAAACCCCGAAGCACGCATCAAAGAACTGAAGAATCTCTGATGAACTGGCAGAACCACTCTCTCATTCGCCTCATCATCCCCTTCACACTGGGCATGATTGGGGCGAATCTGTTTATCGCCCACATGGACGAGTCGGTTCTGTTCATCCTCTGCTGCATCGTCCTCGCCTTCTCCTTCTTCCTCATCAAGAGCAGCCACACCTACAGAGACAGCATGTTTGGCGTGGTGGCCATGATGTTCTTCTTCCTCCTCGGCATGACGCTCTACACAGGCAAGCACCGCCGCATCGCCAACAGCGTTCCACAAGACACGACCTTCTGCCAAGGCATCCTCGCCGAAATGCCCACGGAGAAAGACCGCTCGTGGGCACTCAACCTCCAGCAGGAAGACGGCACACACATCTTATTATATATAGGGAAGCATACCCCCTCCCCTGCCCTCCCCCTGCATGGGGAGGGTGACCATGCGGCCAGTTTTTCAACAGGAAACAAGCCGGATGGAGTCCTTCCCCTCACAGGGAGAGTTAGAGGGGGTCTATCTCTCGGCGACACCATCCTTGCCCACATCAAACATCTTGAAGAAACCGAAAATGGGGGGGGTAAATTTTATTTCTACAGACGTTACTTGTTCCACCACGGCATCTGTGCCACCGCCTACACGCCCCACGGACACTGGACCTCCAAGCCCTGCCAAAGTCGCCAGAGCCTCATCCTTTTTGCCAAAGAGAATCAGAATCATCTCCATCACATCTACGAAGACAACGGACTCGACCAAGAAGCCATCAACATCATCGAAGCCATGACCATCGGACGAAAAACCGACATACCCAAAGAAACGCGCACCGCCTACGCCCATGCAGGAGTCAGCCACGTGTTGGCCCTTTCGGGCTTCCATGTCGGCATCATCGTTCTGATGCTCCAGTTTTTCTCCCTCAAGCACATGCTTCCCCTCAGATGGCAATGGGCCAGCAATCTCGTCATCGCCGTCGCCCTCTGGTGCTACGCCCTCCTCACGGGTCTGTCGCCCTCCTTGGTGCGCGCCACCCTCATGTTCACCATTCTGCTGCTCAGCCAATCGACCTTCCGCAACGACATCTCGCTCAATTCCTGCGCCCTGGCTTTCTTCATCATGCTGTGCATCAACCCCTTCTATCTGCACGACATAGGTTTTCAACTCTCCTTTATAGCAGTGGGCAGCATTGGAATTCTCGGGAAGAAACTGATTACCCTTGCCTCATTCCACAACAACTTGGCGCATTACGTCTGGCTCATCACCATCATCGCCATCTCACTCATCAGCACCCTCTTCACCGCCCCACTCGTAGCCTACCACTTCGGACACGTCTCCACCCTCGCTCTGCTGTCCAATCTCCTGCTCTTCCCCTTCGTCTATCTTCTCATGTTCGCCAGCATCCTCTGGTGGGCCTTCCTCTGGTGCCCTCCCATCAGCGACCTCCTCACCACCTTGCTCAACTGGACAGCCACCACCATGAACACCATTTCCGAAACGATAGCCTCCATCCCTTTCTCTACGATAGAATGGCATCCCAACCTCGCCACCACCCTCCTCTGCTACACTGCCCTGCTCGCACTCACATACTTCATAAAAACTAAAAAACTGAAGAACCTATGACACAAGACGAACTTTGGGAACAGAACTACAGCAGCATCATGACCTTCATGATGAACGAAAAAAAACTCCCTTCCAAACATCGAAAGGAAGAGCACCAGATGCTCAACTGGATGAAGTACCAGAGAAAACGGCTCAGCCAAGGGAAATTCAAGCCCGAACGCATCGAGAAATTCCTGAAATTGCTGGAGATAGCGGGCCTATACCTCCGCAAGAACCAGTATGTCTATACTCACAAACGCCCCGATGAGGGATATTTCTATCGTGACTTGTTCGAAGACGAGAACGACTAAAAAATCTCCCCACACGTATCACTACGGATGGGGAGAGGTGTGCACCTTTTAACTAATCTACTCTACTTTATTCATTCTCATTTATTTCTTTTTCGGGTTCTTGTTCCAGTGATACACCAAGT
>DGSP01000037.1:13264-17845 GCA_002393555.1 Prevotellaceae bacterium UBA4359 | reverse complement strand
CCAACGCAATTCGGGGATGAACCGTTTTTTATACGTTTATAAGAGGAGCACCTCATGCGTGGGCATGGGGTGCTCTTTTTTTTGTTGATTCTGGTTCTTTTTTTTGGGGGGGAAGGGGAGAGGGGGAAGGGCTGCGACGGGGTCGCAGCACACTCGACGGGGGGAGAGGGGGATGGCGGCGGGAAAACCGCCGCCCGCAGGGGAGGACTGGGGGAAAAGGGAGAGAGGGGCTGTGGGGGGGAAGGTGGTCAGGAGAGAGGGGCTGTGAGGGGGGTGTGGGTGATGAGGTGGTCGATGACTTGGGGGTAGTGGGCCATTTCGAGGGTGTGGACTTTTTGGGCGATGTCGTCGGGGGTGTCGGTGGGGAGGATGGGGGTGGAGAATTGGGCGATGTGCTGGCCTTGGTCGAGTTCGGCGTTGACGTAGTGGATGGTGATGCCTGACTGGGTGTCGCCGGAGGCTTTGACGGCTTCGTGTACGTGGTGGCCCCACATGCCTTTGCCTCCGTGGCGGGGGAGGAGGGCTGGGTGGATGTTGATGATGCGGTTGGGGTATTGGCTGATGAGGTATGGGGGTATCTTGGGGAGGAAGCCGGCGAGGATGATGTAGTGGCAGCCATGGAGGGTGCGGAGGACGAGGTCGGGGTCGTCGTTGAGTTGCTGGCGGGTGATGACGGCGGTGGGGATGCCGAGGCGCTGGGCGCGGGTGAGGGCGTAGGCGTCGGGGCGGCTGCTGACGACGATGGGGATTTGGACGTCGGGGCGGGGGGCGAAGTAGCGGATGATGTTTTCGCAGTTGGTGCCGCTGCCGGTGACGAGGATGGCGAGGCGGATGGGGGTGGTGGTTGGGGTTGTCATGGGGGTGTGGTGGGTGTTTTGGGGTGTTTTTTTGGGGGGGGGAGGAGGAAGGGGGCTGCGACGGAGTCGCAGCACACTCAACGCGGAAGGGAGGGGAAGAGGGGGAAGGGAGGGAGGGAGGGAGGATGGCGGCGGGGAAACCGCCGCCCGCAAGGAGGGAGGGGTGTGTGGTGGTGTGTGTGGAGGGGGGTTAGTTGATTTGGAGGGGTGGGATTTCTTCGAAGTCGATGTCTTCGATGTCGAGGGGGGTGGAGGGGCCGGATTGGTCGTGCTGGTGGCGGCGGAGGAAGTAGCGGTAGCGGTCGAGTTCGTCGGCAAATTCGTGGGTGGCCCAGAGGAGGATGGCGGTGTCGTCGAGGAGGCCGGCTACGGGGAGGAGGTCGGGGAGGAGGTCGGCTGGGGTGACGACGTAGATGAGGGCGCCGATGATGACGGTGAGGTTGAGGGGGTTGTATTCTTTGTATTGGCCGGTGAAGATGTCGCGGATGTATTGGCAGATGAAGAGGAATTCTGCTTTGGCGGCTTGGAGGCCTTCTTTGGTGGCGTATTTTTTTGCTTTTTCAAAGAGGGCTTTGAGTTTGCTGGGGTGGGTGGCGTAGTAGCGGCCTGCGGCTGCCCAGCCTCCTTTTTTGAAGTATTTGGCGTAGTCCATGTGGGTGGGGGTTTGGTTTGTTGGGTGCAAAGGAACGGATTTTTTTTGGGATGTGCAAGAAAATGGGGGGAAAAATGGGGGGAGGGGGGGATGGCGGCGGGAAAACCGCCGCCCGCAAGGAGGGAGGAGGGAGGGGGGTTATTTTTGGAGGAGTTTTTTGCCTTGGCGGATGATGATGCCTCGGTGGGTGGGGGTGGCGGGCTGGCCGGTGAGGGTGTAGCCGGGATGGGTGGAGGAAGAGGAGGAGGTGGTGTGGGGGTTATGGGGATGGGCGGTGATGTGGGTGGTTTGGTCGATGAGGGGGTCTTGCTGGATTTGGGCGAGGGTGGCGGTGGGGGCGGTGCCTGCTGGGGTGCAGGTGATGTTGAAGGTGAAGTTGATGAGGGCGGTTTGGGGTGTGTCGGGTGTGCCGTCGAGGTCGGTGTCGGCGGTGCGCTGGTATTTGAGGGCTTGGCGGATGGTGTAGGTCTGGCCGGTGGTGAGGCGGTTGGGGTTTTGGCCGATGGTGAAGGTGAGGGTGGCGGGGTCGAGGTCGCTGTAGAGGTAGGCGTTACCGCTCTGGTAGGTGCATCGGGTGCCTGTGGCGTTGAACCAGTGTCCGCTGGTGTTGGTGGTGTAGCCTTGGTTGAAGATTTGTCCGCTGGGGAGGAGGGAGTAGAGTTTGATTTGTCCGTCGGTGGGGGCGGCGGTGGTCCAGGGGACGAAGTGTGTGCTGATGTTGGCGGCTTGCATCTGGAAGGCGGTGCCGATGGCTGAGAGGGCTGTGGGGTCGAGGGTGAGTGTGGTGCCGCTGTAGTCGGTGCCGGTGGTGCGTGGGATGGTGATGTTGTAGGTGAGGGTGAGGTCGGTGATGGGGAGTGTGGGGTCGATGTAGGGTGCTCCGAGGATGTTGGTTCCTCGGAACTGGAGGGTGTAGGGCCATTGGTCGTCGTTGAGGATGTTTTCGTCCCAGAGGTGGCGGATGTAGGTGCGTGGTGTGGGTGTGATGACCATCCAGAGGCGTTGTGTGTGGTCGGGTATGGTGGCTGTGATGGTGGCGGTGGCTTCGGTGGTGGTGTTGGTTTCGGCGAGGTAGGGCTGGTCTTGGTAGATGTATTGGCGTGTGCCGTCTTGGAGGAGTGCCACGAATCCGATGCGGAAGGCTCTCTGGCGGTAGGTGGCTGGTGTGACGAGGTTGTAGGTGTGGCGGCCTGCGGGGAGGGTGACGTATTGGTTGTCGCCGTTGAGGTATTGCATGGGGTCGTCGTCGGCGCAGGGTGCGGCGATTTTGAGGGAGGTGAAATCTACTTCGATGGTGGTGCCTGGCTCGGGCACGTTGAGGGGTATGATGTTGAATCCTGTGGACTGGGGGCAGGAGGAGTAGGCTACTTGGTGGAGGGTTCCGCTGAGGGTGTGGTAGTTGTAGGTGTAGGGGTGTTGCTGTGTCCACTGGAGTCCTTCCTGGCTGCAGTTGTCCACGTCGATGTCGGCGGTGGCCATTTTCATGGCATAGTGGAAGTAGAGTTGGTAGAGTTGGTCGGTGGTGAGGTTTTTGAGGCTCATGAGTGTTTCGTTGGCATCATAGCCTTGTTCTTGTCCGCTGGCCACGGTGCCGGGTGTGCCGGGGTCGTGGCACCAGATTTTGCCGATGATGGCTGGGTCTTGGTAGTGTTCGACGAGGAAGTAGTGCCACCAGTAGGACTGGTAGCGCATCCATTCGTGTGTCATGGCGTAGTTGGCTGCGCGGGGGAAGTAGGGTGTGCCATAGACGAGCCAACTTTCGGTCCATTTCTGGTCGGGGTAGGCCATGGCTGCTTGCCACTGTGCGGTTTGTTCCCACCATCCTGAGCCTTGTCCCTGTGGGTAGTGGAAGCCGGAGCCGCCTCCGTAGTCGCTGTAGCAGACGTACTGGAAGGAGTGTCCGATTTCGTGGGCGATGGTGTGGCCGACGGGCTTGCAGGTGCTGGGGTTGACCCAGAGGGCTGGGCACATGAAGTCGTAGCCTCCGCCGTAGGCCATCCACTCGGTGGTGTGGTTGAGCAGAATCATGCTTTTGTATTTTGTCACCTTCGAGTTTTTCGCTCCGCCGAATCCGAGGGTCTCCACGTTGAGTTGGTAGAAGGTTTCGGCTTTCTGCAGCAGGTCGTCGAGGTCGATGTAGTAGAAGTCGCTCTTGTTGAGTTGGTCGGGTGCGGTCTGTCCGTATCCTTTGTCCCAATAGACGATGAAGTTCTCGCTCTGGCGCGAGCGTGTGCGCGACCATGTGGATTGTGCCTCGGGGTCGCTTTCGGCATAGAGTTGCGGGTCGGCTTTCCACTCGTTGGGGGTGTAGAGTTGTTTCTGCGCGGTGGCGATGGTGGCGGCGAGCATGAGGATGGCCGCCAGCAGGTTCTTTTTCATATTTGTCAGTTTTTAAGTTAGTTGCGTTTTTGTTTTTGCGGCAAAGGAACGTTTTTTTTTGCAGATGTGCAAGGGGTCGGGGGCTGAAGTTGCGTGTTTTGGACTTATTTGGCAGGATTTGGACGATTTTTGGAGTGGCGTGTGGCGGCTACGTGCTACGACGTTGCGCATGCAAATTGTGTGGCGTTGCATTTGCAATTGGTACGCCGTTGCTATTGCAATTTGCACGGGGAGGTTGTTTCACAGGGAACGCGGAAAGGTTAGAACAACGCGTTTCCGTGTGCCACACAGACGAGAAAAGGCACCGCTGCTCCCGCAGTGACGCCTTCTGAATTTGTTAGATTAGCTATATTAATGAAAAACTTACTTGCCTTGGGCCTCGGATGGGGTGGCACCTGGCCATCCTCCGCTGCCGTTCGGCGATGCAAAGGTAGGCTTTTTTCTGCACACCGCCATCTTTTTTCCTCTTTTTTTCGCTCCCCCACCCCATTTTCCCCTCATTTTCAACCCGAAACACCTTTTTCAGCACGGAAAACGCGGATATTTTTTTGGCTCACACAGAAAACAGGGAAAACACAGATTTTTTTTTTCAGACAACGGATGAGACGGATTTTTTTAGCCCACAGATTGCACAGATGGACACAGATTCTTTTAGGATGATTTATTTCAACGTGAGTTCGGTGTAAGAATTAC
>DGSP01000037.1:0-13161 GCA_002393555.1 Prevotellaceae bacterium UBA4359 | reverse complement strand
TAAAAACCTTTTCTTCGTCCACAACATTTTTGCCATCACAACCAAGAAGAACCTGTTTTTATTTGTTTTTACTTGTTTTTTTCTGTTTTTTCTTCGTCCGCCGAAGGCGTATCATTAAAACGTCTCTTACAACGAACTCACGTATCTGTGGAATCTGAAATAAATCATCATAAAAAAAATCTGTGTCCATCTGTGCAATCTGTGGGCTAAAAAAATCCGTTATCCTAAAAAAATCCGTCTAATCCGTCTCATCCGTTGTCTGAAAAAACTGTGGGAGTGGGATGATTGTGGCGATGAGAGGCAAAAATAGTCCACAAATCCTGGCCAGTGAACAAGGTGTATTATAGGTGTATTTTAGGTGTACGTTAGGTTAAATCAAGGTTTAATCAAGGTTTAATCAAGGTTTATTCGGGGTTCATTCGTGGGCCATGAGCCGTCTGTGCAGTTCGCGATAAGGGGAAAAAACTGGGGTTCGGAGGGGAGAAAAGCACCTCCGTCCGCCCGCTCCCCTCCCCTCTCCACGAATGTCGGCCCCTGCCTGAATGCAAATATTGTCCAAAAAAACAAGAAAAGCGTCCACAGGGGCAAAAACTTCGCCCAAAAGTTTGGTTATTATCAGAGAAAACCTTTACTTTGCCACCGAAACCCACCCGAACGATGAAAAAGGCCGACTACATAGAAGACGCAGGACGCGAGGAGCAGCACGGCAAAGCAGCCGAGCCAGCCGGGATGGCATCTGCCACCCCCGACATCCACATCTCGCTGTACAGCGTGTGGAACATGCTACGCTCCCTCGATACGGCCAGCAAACTCTGGCTCATCGACCGCCTGAACGACGATATGCAGGCCAACCAGACCACCAGCCAAGCACACGCCCTGCTCTCTGACAACGAACTGGCCGAACGCCTCAAGGGACTCCCCGCCTGGGACGAAGTGGAACACCCCGACCTGAGTGTCTTGAGCCGCGAGGACTACATCCATGCCAGCAAGGCACACACACGCAAACCTATGAAAGGAATAGAAAAATGGCTGTAAATAAGCCCTCCCCACCCCATCCGAAATACCAAAACATCTTATATTATAACTCACTTTTTTATTAACTATTTAGCTATTACGACTATGAGAAAAATTTACTTCTCTCTGCTGACGCTCACGCTCATGATGCTGGGCGGCAGCGCAATGGCACAGGCAGACTACACGGCAGTCATCAACGTGGACCCCGTGGAGGGCTTTGTGGCCGGGCAAAAGTCTTTCGACCCCGCCGAAGTGGCCGCGAAACTGGGCTGCACGGTGGATGAACTGGCTGCACTCCTGAATGCCGAAATCAAGAATGAAGACAACTCCACCGAGGCCGTGGGCATCATGCAAGGCGAGGAGATGCGTCGCAAGACCTACACCGCCGACCCCTACGGCTACTGGATGACGAACGACGGCACCGTCGTGAACTACGGCGAAACGGCCACATGGTTCGCCTCGCTCAACTATGAGCCAGCAGGCTCCGACCCCGAGACAGGGGAAACATGGGAAGCCAGCATCGATGTCATCGTGGGCCAGAAGCCCGGCGTGTTCGCCAAAGTATATGAGGCCAGCAGCCTCCAGTGCACGCTCTACCTCATCAACGGCGACAAGCAGGTTTCTTTCGACATCACGCAGAACATCACCGCCGCCATCCCCAGTTCGCTCCCCGCACCTCCCACCAGTTTCGCCGCACTCGAGGTGGTGGGCGAGTACACCGCCTCCTTCGACCTGACCGAAGGCAAGCAGTATGAAGGCAAGACGCTCGAAGTGGAAATGGCCAACATCTACACCCAACTGGGCGTGGAGGCCGACGACCTCAACAAATCCATTGCCGACGTCATCGCCGTGCGCACCTACAATCAGGAGCAGACCGGCGAAACCTTCATCGACTCCTACCAGTTGGGCGATGCGCTGAAAGCCTACCCAGACGTGAAGACCGAGACCGACGGATGGTTTGGCCGCTACTCCTACCTCAACGACAAGGAAGAAGACGTGCTCTACACCCTCAACGCCCCCAAGAGCCACGGCACAGGAGCCACCTTCTACCTCCAGAGCCCCACACTCTCCGAGGGCAAACTCACCCTCACCTACGGACAGTTTGGCGGCACCATGGCTGCCGGAGCCGAGGACTACGTGGAGTTCTACATCTGCAACGGCACCAAGGCCGTCAAACTCACCCTGAAGGCCAACGTGGAGGCAGCCGCCGTGATTGACCCCAACGCCATGGTGAAAGTGGGCGAAGTGGACCTCGACATCGAGCAGGAACCCGCCGCCAGCGGATGGCCATCGAAGACCTACACTTTCGACCTCGCCAAGATAGCCGAACTGCTCGAATGCGAGGCCAGCGCAATCGACAAGGTGAGTTGCCCCAAGAGCGAAAGCGAACTGATGGACTATCCCGGCGTGGACGACGGATGGTTCGATGCTGACGGCTATGCCTGCCAGTATGCCAACGGAGTCATCTACGTGCAGCCCACCGGCTCACACACCGGCGATGCCTTCCTGGCCGACGGACAAGTGAAAGTGGGCCAGAAGGGCGGCGCAGAAGCCCTCACGGCCATCAAGACCGAAACCGACAAACTCGAAGTGCCCCTCAAACTCATCTTCCAGAAGGGACAGAACTACGTGCAACTCAACATCAACCTCACCGTCAAACTGGCTGAGAAGGCCGAGGACTACAAGTGGGAAGAAGTGGGCAAGGCTGCCTACCTGCAGCAGTTCGTCGTGTCGAAAGCCGCCATGCCCTACGAGGAGACCTGGACCATCGACTCTGAACTCATCGCCAGCAAGATTGGCACCACCGACTTCACCATCTATGCCGACAAATACGTGGCCGGAGAGAACGAAGGCGAAGGACAACTCGAAGTGAAGAAAGACTACAACTGCGACCCCGCACCCGGCTTCTGGTACGGCATCAAGACCTACACCGACGCCGAAGGCACAGCCGTGGTTGACGCATCAGGCTGGACCGCTGCAGGCGAGAACGCCTTTGGCTACACGCTGGCCGGCAACACCATCACCTTCTACATCTTCCAGCGTCCCGCAGGCGAAACCTACCACGCCAACCTCTACTTCGTCAACGACCAGACTGGCCGCTACTTCCGCTACCAGTTCACCGCACAGTATGTGGAGAGCCTGACCGACATCGAACTGACCGAAGCCATCGAGAAGAAAGTGGTCTATGACGGCGACGCCATCGCCATCGACGTGGATGCCATCTACGAGCGACTGGGCATCGAAGGCGGCGACCTGACCACCCAAGTGGCCAGCGGTGCCAACACCTACATCGACTACCTCACCTACTCCAACACCAGCGGCTTCATCACCGCCGAAGGCTACATGCTCGACATCGAGAGCGGCAATATTCCCGAAGGCAGTGCAACAATGACTATCGACGATGTGGCCTGGGATGCCATCACCTACACGCCTAACGACGACGCCTACTTCGCCGAGGGCACAGGCAACATCGCCAAGATTCTCCTCGCCTTCGACTACACCTACACCGACGAGACCGAGGCCACCAAGACCAAGCGTGTGCCCTACATCATCAGCGTGATGGGTCAGGACACCTACACGGGCATCGACTCCGTGAAGGCCGACAAGACCGCCAAGAAGGGCATCTACAACCTGGCTGGACAGAAGGTGAACAACGCCTACAAGGGCATCGTCATCGAGAACGGACGTAAGGTGCTGCGCAAGTAAGCCCACCGCCGAAACCTCAGAAAACCAACAAGAAAGGAGGCTCTGCCACAGCGGCAGGGCCTCCTTTTTCACATTCCTTATTCATCAGAAGTCATCAGAACTCACATCCGCGAGAAAGGAACTGCGTAACTTTGCAGTCCTTTAACGACAATTCTGACGATTTCAGACTTTACGTTCAAAAAACATGACCATTTGAATACAAGAAGATTGCTACCTCATAAAAAAGTAGTAACTTTGCAGCGATCTTTTATAAAACAACATTATTTATGAAGCATCTCAACTTTCACCTGTTGCTGCTGTTGTCGCTACTGGCAATGGGCTGTAGCAACGACAACGACGATTCTAATTCTGTAAAAAGCAGAACCGTCATGGTGTATTTCAATGCAGAGAATAACCTATCTTCTTTTGCAGCAGAAGATTTTGAAGAACTCGTGGAGGGTTCGAAGGACCTTGCCGACAACTGCAACTTACTCGTGTTCGTTGATGCCATGAGCAACCCCGTCATCTACAAGGTGAAGAATGGAGAGAAAGAAGTGCTGAAAAGTTACGAGACAGATATTGACGCCTCCGACAAGGACAATATGCTGGAAGTGTTCCAGACAATGGTGGCAGCCTGTCCTGCCGACGAGTATGCAACCGTGTTCTGGGGACACGGTGACGGACCTATCATAAGTAAATCTCCTCACCTCTCGACGAACGAGAATGAGCCTACTTCGTATGGTGCAGACCATAATAGCAACAAGTCTTATGACTTTGAAGATGAAACGTGGATTGACATTCCTGAATTGGCTTCTGTCATGAAACAACTGCCCAAACAGGAGTTTATACTCTTTGAAGCCTGCTGCATGCAGAACATAGAGGTGGCTTATGAACTGCGTCATAGCACAAAATACATTATCGGAGCAACAAGCGAGACACCATCTTTCGGGGCACCTTATCAGACCACCACAAAAATCTTCGGATATTCGGATGTGGAGAGCGCATGCAAGATGATAGTGGACGACTATCAGGGTAATAACAATCAGTGGGAAGAGTGGAGAAGAAGATATAAGATAAATAATGTGTGCATGTCTGTCATTAAGACGGCCGAAATGGAGAGTCTGCTGACTGCCACAAAAGAGGCTCTTAACACAATATCTGGCAGCAAGCCTTTGGAAGTTTCCACCACGTTCCCCGCAGACAGCCACGAAGCAACATCCTGTATATACTATTACAAGACTGACGGCGAGATAAATGGCTACCCCATTCTCTACGACATGAATGACGTGATGCTTCATAACCTCTCCGCTGCTGACTATAAGAACTGGAAAGACGTGTTTGACAAGGTCGTCATCTATCGTCCCAACACGGGTGACATCCGCGACACTGGCAACTGTGACTGGTTTGGCGGGGATACGTATGACACCTTTATCATCACTACTAAGAATTTCCGCAGTTTCTATCTGTCAGATGAAACATTTGGCGGAGTGTCTATGTTCTTCCCAAAGAGCGAGTACAAACCCCAATACACCAACATGAACACCCGAATGTATGACTACGAATGGTGCAGAGAGGTGGGCTGGAAAGATTTAGGGTGGTAAAACGCCCGAACTGACCAATAACTTAACGTAAATTCGACGAAAACTACAAATATTAAATTCATGAAAAATTCATGGTTAATTCATGGAAATTCGTGTTTTATTTTAACATAAATGACCATAAATTAACCATGAATCTTTCATGAATTATTTTTGTCTGAATTCATCGAACTGATGCCCATTCTTTCTGTGATTTCCGTGATTTCTGTGTGAGAATGCACTCCCCTACTTCACCCACACCTTCTTTCCGCCGTGCAGATACACACCCGGTACGGTAGGACGGCTGGAGAGCCGAACACCCTGAAGCGTGTACCACCCAAGGGAGAGGTCGGAGGAGTTGGAGTGAGCCGTACCCTTCAGCAGTTCTGCAATCCCCGTCGCATCCCCTTCCTCGCCATCGAGGTTGAGGACGATGGAGCGGATGGAGGCATCTTCTACGGCCGCTGTCGGGTCTTCGGCAGTGATGCCGTCAGCCAAGTGGAAGTAGGCGCGCTGGGCATTCAGGGCCACGTCGGAAGAGGAAGGATAGTAGAGCGTGTTGCTGTCGCCCAGATAGAGCGTGGTCGGGTCGCCCTCGGCAGGGACGGTGAGAGGGGTGTAGGTGCCTTGGAAAGTGAGGGCACCAGCCAGTGTCACCGCCTTGGGAGCAGTGGCATCGATGGTGACATAGCGGAAGGTGGGGTTCTCAATCGTGTGGGGCGGTTCCACATCCGTATTGTAGGAATAGGCGGTGAGGTTGTCCCACTTGATGAGGTAGGGTGTGCCAGCCTTGAGGAGTTCATAGACAGGATGGCTGATGAAGTTGAGCGTCAGGGTGCCGTCGGCGGAGAGCGAGGAGTTCGTCTCGTCGAGTTCCATCACGGTCACGCCGTCGCCGTTGAGGGGGCTTTCGCCGATGTTCACGTCGAAGGGCAGACAGAGGGTGTTCCATGCGCCGTCCTTGTAGAAGTTGCGCCCATCGAGGGTGACGGTGACATTCGTGTGGCCGTTCATGTCGTGGATGGCGGCGGTGTTGTCGGAGGCATTGGAGAGTGTGAGAGACAGTTCCGGGTCATTGGATTCCACCAGCATTTTCATTCCTTCTATTGCGCTCACCTTGCCCATGCCTGCTTGGAGGATGTTGCCTGAAGGAATTTTCGAGACTTCCTCGGTGAACTCGTCGTTCTGGGCTGTCTGACGAAGGAGTCGGCGCACATCCACCGCGCTCAGTGTGGGGTCTTGCTCCAGCCAGAGGGCGATGATGCCCGTCATGCAGGGTGCCGACATTGAGGTGCCTTGCATCTTGCCGTAGTAGAATGATGATATTGATGTTGATGGTTGCATCCCATCAGTCCTATTGCTTATACTTGTGGAAGTGTCGTGGCGGTTGAAGGCCGAGAGGATAGCAGCGCCCGGCGCAAGGATGTCGGGGCGACAGATGCCGTTGTCGTCCCTGCCGTAGGAGGAGAAATTGGCGATGCCATTCTCTACCTGCAGCCAAGGATCTGAGTATTGATAATTCGCAGAATAATAATTAGTCCAATTGGTGCGCGACACATAGGCTCCCACCGAGATGACAGCATCGGTGCAGGCAATGACGTTGATGGAGAGGTCGGAAGTGCCAGCGGTATAGGCCCCGTCTGTGGTGCCTTCGAAGGTGGCCTTGCCAGGATGGGTCACCATGCGGATGGTCTGCCCTTCCTTTCCCTTGACGAACACGCCTACATAGCGGTCCTTTTCCATTTCGTCGTATATTGAACTGCTGCCATCAGACCCGAAGAAAGAGGCGTCGCTGGGAACTGACAAAGAGTGATAGTATATGCCTCTGTTCGAACCAGAAGTGGTTTTGTCATAAACCGTAGAGCCTGACTTCAGAATCATCTCCCCCTCATTGGCAGGGATACTGGCGGAAAGCGGATAGATATGAGCCACTTTCCCCTCCTCGTCCAGTTCCACTACTTTGAGGTCGCAGTCAAACTCCTCCGTGCTGTAGAGCATCATGCGCAGACCATTCTTATAGCGGTAATTATTGTCTTGTTCCGCTGTTTTCAACAGGGTGCGCAACTGATAGCCATCGGCATCAGGTGTGCCCAGTGTCTGCTGAATGCTCATCTTGTCGGCACCCTCGTTGCCAGCCGATAACACAATCACACGTCCGGGCTTGGTGCCATTGAGCGTCAGTTCGTTGAAGGCTATGCAGCAAGGATTTAAGCCGTCATGCCTGCCCACATTACTTCCCAAACTGATGTTCACCACCACCGGCACAAACCTGTCTTCTGCTACCGACACAGAGTCGGCATAGTGGAAGATTCCCTTGACACTCTCGATGATGCGCGAATCGGAGAACGAAGAACCCAGTCCGCACAGCACAAGGTCGGCCTCGGGAGCCATGCCCCGCACGTCGCGCTTCGTGTAGTCGCTGACCACGCTGCCGGCAGCGATTCCTGCCACATGGGTGCCATGCGATCCTTTTTTGTAGTCTGTTTCCAAAAACGCAATGCTGAGAAGGCTGGTGTAGGAAATGAGGTTATTATTTTTGTCGAAACCCGTCATCACTTTCTTCACACGCGAATTGTCGTCTTTGTCCCTGAAGGCGATGTGGTTGAAGTCGATGCCACCGTCCACGATGCCCACCACGACACCCTTGCCGGTGTAGGTGTGGGACAGTCCTACATACTCCCATACAGGCTTCGTCGTTCCGTCCACCGTCACAGGAGTAGCCGTGCCATCGAGCACATCCACGCCAGTCTTCTCACGCGCCTTGTCGGTGTGCAGTTCGTTCATCTGGTCAGCCTCCACACACTCTATCTCCCCCACCCCTTCGAGGTCGTAGAGCCGCTCGGGTGGCACCTGCATGAGCACCAGCGGGCCAATGACATCGTTCACGCTGATGCCGAGCGACTCCAGCCGCTCGGTGGGGCACTCCGCCCCCGGCTTCAGCACGGCAATGGCGGAGAGCGACTGCACGGTGCCGTCGGGGTTGAACGTCACGTCGATGTCGCGCCGCACCACCTCGGGGTCGAACTTGGGCTGCTCTGCCTGTGCACGGCGTGTGGCCGAGGTGCCGGGACGCGGCACGAGCGAGGTGAGCCGCGGGTCTATCTTTTGTGCCCCAAGTGTGGCTGCGGACAGCAGGAGCACTGACAAAACCAATAACTTTCTCATATCAACTATAATATCTGTAATCTAAGTTTCGGAAGTGTTCTTTTTCACCACAGATTACACTGATTTCACTGATTTTTAGACAGATTTTTGCAGATTACACAGACGGCTTTCCTTCTGAAAGCCCCATCCGGATGGCATCAAGGAGCCGCTCACGGCTCTCAAATCTGTGAAATTTTCTAAAGATTTCATACGTAAATCTATTGAAAAATCTGTGAAATCAGTGCAATCTGTGGTGAAAAACTACTTCCGAAAGTTGAGTCTGTAATCTCTTTTTTTCTGTGTGAGATAAAAAATCTCTGTGTGAAGCCTCACTTCACCCACACTTTCTTTCCTCGGTACAGGTAGATGCCGGGGAGGGAGGGAGGGGCGGAGAGGGGTGTGCCTTGGAGTGTGAACCAGGCACTGGCGGCGGAGAAGCCACTGTCGGCAGGGAGGGGAGCGGCGATGGCAGTGGTCTGGACCAGTTGCTGCATGCCGGCCAGGGCGTTGATTTTGCCGTGGGCGGCCTGGAGCAGGTTGCCGGAGGGGATGAGGGCCGGGTCGGTGGTGTAGGCATCGGTGGTGGCGGTGCTGTGGAGGAGTTTGCGCACGTCGGCCACGGAGAGGGTGGGTTCTTGCTCCAGCCAGAGGGCAATGATGCCGGCGGCGCAGGGCGAGGACATGGAGGTGCCGCACATGACACCGTAGAAGTGGTTGGTGCCGCCAAGGCTGACGCGGTCGGAGAGTTCTTCGTTGCGGGTGTTTTGGGGGCGGCGCGAGGTGAAGTAGTTGCGGTCGTAACTGTTGTAGGCCGAGAGGAGGGCTGAGCCGGGCGCGAGGATGTCGGGCCGGGTGATGCCGTTGTCGTCGGTGCCGTAGGAGGAGAAGTCGCAGATGCCGTCATTGGCCGTGAGCCACGGGCCGGGATAGCCGACGTAGGTCTCGCTGGCGGTGATGTGGGTGTAGTAGGGCTGCCACTGGGTGCGCGAGACGTAGGCTCCGACGGAGATGACGGAGTTGGTGCACACGTCGGTGGTGAAGGAGTTCTGGCCGCTGCCGGGGGTGTAGCCCGACAGGCCGCCGGAAGTGAAGAGGTTGTAGATGCTCTCGTCGCACTGGGCCACCACGGTCTGGTTGGCGGCTTTCTGCTCTTTCACCTGGATGCCGAGGCGCATGTTGGCGTCGAGGAAGTAGATGGGTTCATCCACGTAGATTTCGGCCCAGTACTTCTCGCCTTCCTCGCCGTTGAAGCCTTGGGCGAGGTGGTCGGCGGTGAAGAGGTCGAACGGCTTGCCCTTGGCGTTGTAGAGGGGCTTTTCGTCGAGCGAATAGACCTTGCCGGTCAGGGTATCGACGGCCACGATGTCGAAGTCGAACTCAGGGCCGTCGGGGGTGTAGAGATAGGCGGAGAGGCCGTTGGGGTAGCCGCTGCGGTAGGTGATGCCGCCGACGGTGATTTTCTTTTTCAAGTTTGTGCCATCGTTCTCGCTGAGCAGGAGGCGGAGTTGGTAGCCGTCGGAGTCTTTCTTGCCCAGGCGGGCCGTGACGAAGCACTGTGAGGAGCCGGAGTTGCCGGCTGCATAGACGATGATGCGTCCGGGCTTGGTGCCGTTCTCGGTCAGTTCATTGGCCAGCAGGCAGGATGGCGCGTTGCCGTCTTTGGACCCCAGGTCGTAGCCCATGCTCAGGTTGAGCACCAGCGGCACGAGGTGGCCTTGCGCCTTGGTCTGCTGGTCGGCATAGTCGAAGGCGGCTTTGATGGCGGCCATGATGTGGGAGTCGTAGGAGAAGTCGCCCAGGCCGCACAGCAGCAGGTCGGCCCCGGGAGCCATGCCCTGCACGGGGCGCAGGGTGTAGGAGGCCACGGGACTGCCGGCGGCGATGGCGGCCACGTGGGTGCCGTGCGACTCGCCTGTGTCGTCGGTGGTCAGGGCGGCTATTTCGTCGGGGTCGGTGTAGAGGTGCATCGTGCCTTCCTTGCCGTCATCTTCTATCAGGATGGCGCGCTTGACGCGGCTGTGGCCTTCGCTGTCGCGGAAGGCTGCATGGTTGAAGTCGATGCCGCCGTCTATCACGCCCACGACGACTCCCTGGCCGCTGTAGGGCGAGGTGCGGTGGGCGAAGCCTGTCTGCTGCAGGGCTTGCCAGGCTGTGGCATCGGTGCCGTCGAGGGCATCCACGCCTGTGGCCTCACGGGCGGCATCGTTCATCAGGCGGCGGCGCTTGTCGGCCTCCACACGTTCTATCTCCCCCACCCCTTCGAGCAGGTAGAGGCTCTGGGCAGGCACCTGAAGTGTGGCCATGCGGCCTGCCTCTGTGCGCACCTCGATGCCCATCTCGCGCAGACGCTCGGTGGGGCAGGTGGCTCCGGGCTTCAGCCGGGCGATGACGGAGAGGGAGCGCACGGTGCTGTCGGGGTTGAAGGTCACGTTCATGCGCCGCCTCACGGCCTGGGGGTCGAACTTGGGCCACTCGGTCTGGCGGTTCTGCCCTGCCTGTTGGGTCTGTCGGTGGCCGACGAGGGATGCGTCTTGCGCCCTGCGGGTGGCCGACGAGGCATCGGGGCGGGGCACCAGCGAGGTGAGCCGTCCGTCGAGTTTCTGTGCGCTGAGGGTGAGGGTGAGCACAAGCATCAGATAGAAAACTCCTATTTTCTTCATCTTTTCTGTTTCGATAACTCTGTTTTTGTCTAAGGGTGTGTCAAAAACACAGAGATTGTATGATAGACAACGGATTTCATGGACTGAACGGGTTGAAACCATGCTGATAGTCATAGACTTACAAAATCCGTTCAGTCCGTGAAATCCGTTGTGGTCAATTCTGACACACCTTCTTCTCTTGTTCTTTTTCCTGTTGTTTCTCGCGTTTTTGCTGTGAGGCAGGCAGTTTCGGCCCGTCAGCGGGCTTTTTCCGTGTGGGAATCAGCCCCCTGCTCGCTCAGCCGATGTACTTCAGTATCAGGTCCACCACCTCGTCTTCGGTGTGGCCGCCCATGGAGATGACGAGGTCGTAGTTGCGCGTGTCGTAGCGTGAGGTCTTGGCGTAGGTCTTCACGTAGTTTTCGCGCATCTGGTCCACTTTCTTGATGACCTTCTGAGCCGCCTCGCGTGTGAGCATCTGCTTCTTCATCACGCGCTCGATGCGCTGCTCCATGGGAGCCTGGATGAGGATGCTCAGGTGGTTGGGGTGGTCGGCCATGAGGGCAAAGCCAGTGCGGCCGGCTATGACGCACGACTCGTCGGCCACGATGCCCTGGAGGATTTCGCGCTCCGTCTCGAACATGTCGTCGGTGGTCAGCACGTCAGGCTCGTCGCCGGGGTTCAGTTCGTAGTACATCGTGTTGGACACCTTCTCGGCCAGCACGAAACTGCGCAGGAACTCGGCCCACCAACTGTGGCTGCGCCCCTTCAGATGCTCTATCTCCTCCACACTCAGGTTGTACTTCTTCTCCAGGCCACGGATGATGGCCTTGTCGTAGAATCTCACGTTCAGTTTCTCGGCCAACTTCTCGCCCACAGTGCGGCCTCCACTGCCCAACTCGCGGTTGATGGTGATGACGAATCTTTCGTTCTTGTTCATTGTCTTATTTATAAATGACTCACAAAATTGTTCTATTTCATTGATGCCGTCTCAGCAGAGATGGGAAACGGACGGCAGGCGCAGTGCAGGCCAGCAGTCCGCATGGCATGCACGGCAAGAGAGAGTCCCGTCTGAAAAACACAAAAAAGCACCTTCAAGCGAATCTCCTCCACCCGAAAGCACTCTTCCGCTTTTTGTCTCCTGTCCAGAACGCCCCCTTACCAGAGGCTGATGTTCCAATCGTTCAGGCCGTCGGCATTGCGCTCGTTCGAACGGGCCGAACTGCCGCCATTATCCTTATTGCCGCCACCGCCAAAACCGAGGCCGATGTCCGACGGACTGCTGACACTTTTTATTCTGTTGATTGTCACAGGAGTACCCTGCATCATGCTTTCTGCCTCAATCGACACGACTTCCGTCTCAGGTGTCAAATACATTTTCTTTTCCATTCCCATTTCTCATCTTTTTTCCTTCATGTTACCTTTTCAGCCCCTCCCCCACCCCCTTCCGGGCAGGCAGAGAACGGCCTTTTCCTAACTTACTTATCGCCCGACCGCCACGGTGTGACACAGAATCACGCCCCTCGGCCAGCCGAGAGATAGTTTGCAAAGTTACACCTTTTCCACTTTTCCCACCAAATTTTTTCGCCACTTTTTCACACTCTCCCCCCACTTTTTCCCCACTCCCCCACCCCAATTGCCACGAAAAGAACACGTTACCCTCCCCCAACGCACCACCTGCGACTACAAAGTTACGCACTTCCCCCCATGCCCGTATGACTTCTGATGACTTCTGGTGAGTTCCGATGACTCCAGATGACCTCAGATTACTCCAGATGACCTCAGACGAAAACGCGACCATGCGGACAGCCTTCCCCACAGATTCCACAGCGTTCTTTTCATCTCACACAGAAAACACAGATTTTTTTTATGACTATCCGCAAACGTACCACCAAAGTCCCGAAGGGACGATGAGACCACAGGCAGGCGGTGGAGTGAGCGGAGCGAACGGAACCCCTGCTGATGAATATAACACCCGCCAAGCCCCGACGGGTAGGGTGTTCAAAATCGTCCTTCCATATGAGATTCCAAAAGTGTCTATATTGTAGCAATCATGTTATTGATATTTAACACTTTACGGACTGAAATAACCCCCGAAAAAG